>CAYXNL010000004.1:0-58720 GCA_964466455.1 uncultured Thiotrichaceae bacterium | reverse complement strand
TCTTCACCTCATCTTTCTTCACTGCGTCTTTCTTCACCGGGCCTTTTTTCACGGGGCCTTTTTTCACGGGATCTTTCTTCACCGCCTTCTTTTTAGACGGTGCCTCTGCTGTCGATGCTTTAGCCACCGATCTTTTCGCTGAGATTTTTTTACCCTCCGCTTTTTTTTCTACCTTTATCTCCGTTTTTACATTAGATACGGTGTTGGCAGTATCTGTTGTTTTTTCAGCCGGGGTATCGGTTGACTCGGCTTTTATTGATTCTGTCATTTTTTTATCGGTCATACTAAAAATCGCCAGCAGCGCCTCGTTTCATAATATCAGGTATAAATAAATTACGTACCGCGTGAAACATTATAGCTCTCTGGACAGTGTCTGTTATTGAGCTGCCTCAAGTTTCTGCTCAAGCAATTTCGCTTTATCCTTACTGAGATAGTGCATCAGGCCCAGTAAGCTGCGCGCGCGGTTACTCTGCCCTGAATCTATCATTATAAGCGCAGCTTTCATGTAAGTGGCGGCGGCTTTATCATTTTTACCCTGATAAAAATAAACGTTACCCAGTTCTCCATAGGCATCATAATTATTTTTTGTCGCCGCTATAACACGTTTATAGTCCTTCTCTGATTGCATATAGTCATGCTTATAAAAGGATTTTCTGGCTTCGATCCAGACTTTACGTATTGCGGTCGGTGTCAATGTTGCCACCTCCCCTTTAGCACCGGCCTTTTCCAGTGCGGACTCAACGTCTGGACTGACAAAAACACCTGATCTGGCTATTTTAGAATGACCTTGCTGTTCAGGTTTCTGTGGTTCTACCTTTGCCTGAGCGGAAGGTGAAAGACCTTTTTTCCGGGGAATAGTATTCTTTTCTTTTGTAGCAACCGGTTGTTGCGCCAGGGTACTATTAGCGTTATGCGCGGCTTCTTTGGGTGGTAATACAGCAGATGAAGCATTGCCGGTATTATCACTCTGCTGCGGCTGTCGTGAAACAACGTTAACGTTATTTTCTTTTTCTTTTTCCTTTGCCTCAGCGGTTACCTTCCCGGCAGAAACATTTTCCGGAGTAGCATGATTGTCTGGTGCTGAGCCGGATGTTGTGATCGAATGATCTGAGTTATTTTCCCCATGTAAAGCCACTGACGGCGTTGCAGTATGCTGATTAGACGGTGAGTGCTTTTCCCGATTGCTGTTTTTTTCTTTAATCCCATTAACAAAATTATGGACGAAGCCTGACTCACCAGATAAATAGGTAATTACCCTCCCTCCCGGGGTATCAGCGCCAGTCAGATGTCCCCAGTACACATAGGTATAGATCAGTCCGACCACAACAATAATTAATAATATATTACTTAATAACCAGCGAAAAAATTTCATACATAAACCTCTTTCAATCCTGTACCCTGAATTTATTGGATAAGTAGACCGCGCAATACCGTAGTCAAGTATCTTAATCGAGCATCACCGCCAGTTTTTTCATTTCCTTCGATGCCTTTCCCATCGGGTCGAGTTCAAATACACCCAGCCCCTCGCTGAATGAGCGTCGATAGGCGGTTCGCTGATATAGCCGGATATCCAGCGCCTTAACACCCTGCAACACCTGCAATGCCTGCTGTGCTTCTTCTGTTTCCCGAATACCCCGATGTGTATCTGCACGATTAATAAAACCAAGCACTTCTGTATTTTTATCTGTATTCAGATTCTGCGCGACAATTTTTAAAAACCGTTGCGTTGACCAGATATCTGCCTGACTCGGTTGTACCGGTATCAGTATTCTGTCAGCAACCGAAATGGCCGTTTCCATTGCAGGCATATTACTTGCACTCATATCGACAATAATCGGTTGCCTGTATTTTTTGTCTGCGGCCAGGGTAACCATTTCATCTACATCGGAAGACACCTCAAATATCGGCTCATAACCGTCTTCTTCTCGTACTTCACAAACATCAAGCAATGTACATTGTGGATCTAAATCGAAAGCTTTCACCCCTTGTTTGTCGTATGCTAACCATACTGCAAGGTTGAATGCAACTGTACTTTTGCCTGTTCCACCCTTCAAATTACCTACAACTGTCAACATAAAAATTACCTGCCTGTAAAATCATTTATTATCGTTATGTCATCAACACTATTCTACACTATGAACGTAAGCGCATAAGCTGACAATATGACGCTGCTATTTACCTGAAAGATCGGGGTGTTTTACCACTTACCCCGAATATTTCACAGGAACGCTAATAACTTAACCTTATGATTACACTAATAAAGATTGGTATATTAGCCAAATACGCTATGTGCCGACCACCGCTATGCAGTGTTCAGGCATTACAGACTACCGCGCAAAATTATCAAAAGGACCGAACATTGACGAGGGATTAAATGCCATGGGATCAAAATAACGACCCGAACTGTCATAATTATTCCCTGATAATTCAGGCGGTAATGGTTCATTGGCGTTTAATGGTGAAATACCCTCTATTGCTGTCATGTCCGGGGTAAGCGGCAAGCCCCCGTTGCCATCTAATAATGATTTATCCAGCAGGGTACCGGGACTAACCGGTAATGCAGGGTTCGCAGACCAGTTGCCATAGCTATTTTCGGGGCTATTTTCAGGGCTATTCCCAGGGTTATTTCCAAGGCTATTGCCGCGATCACCACCTCTTCCATATCTGTTAGGTGATGGATTATATTGCCAGTAATTACGCTTTTGGTATGGATATCTTTGGTATGGGTATGGATATCGCTGCCATGATGGCAGTATTTGCTGTGCACGCATTTGCTGTTTTCTGATTGATTTCAGGATAGCTGGCGTCACATAACGTGGTTGCATCGGGTATCTGTAATAAGGATGTGATGAATTTCTACTGTTATAAATCGGTGACCGGTTCATTTGCTGAGGCTGGAAGGGGTTATCTTTTTTTGCATTATAGTAATGAGGAAAGCCGTCTGCCCGTTGTGTTGGCGACGGCACCCATGGGTTATCCGTTGCCGCCAGAATAAACTCTGCCGAATTCAATGGCCGAGTCCGCTGATCGCTACGTCCGGCAATACGATCTCCCGCAACTGCCGCAGTGTTCATCATTAGTGACAGTAAAAATACGACAAAAAACAAAAAAAACCGTGATATACCCATCAAACTATTTAATATCCGGTTTGTGAACGATGGTATGGCTGAAGTGGTGCAGAAGGATAAGCCGGTGGTTGAAACCGTGGCGGCATACCCGGTTGCATCATGGCCGAACCATTGTACCTGTGGCGGCTGGATGGCATCCTGGTATGCATTCTACCTGGTGACCTGACAAACCTCGGGGGCAGCGCTGGTTGATATGGGCGGTACCCATTTTCTTTAACGGGTGGATATTGTGGTGGAAAAGCAGACCCGGCGTAATGATAGCCGCCATTTTCAGGCTTCCATTGCCTTACCCGATCACCTGGCCAGGGCCGATCTGGACTGAACATTGCCATCGGCTCCGCACCTTCATTCATTACCGGTGGTGAGTGCATTACTGGTGGTAAATACACGGGTCGATTCGATACTGGAACTTTCGTCGGCGTATTACTTAATGCCGTAGACATATAAGGCCCGGGTGGTGGAGGCGGTAACATGTTATGGTTAAAAGATTGCCGGGGCGGCCATGGTGGAAATTTCATTGGCATATTATTACTTCTGGCACTTCTGACGGTAACACTATTTTTAGTTCCCGCCGGTTTTATAA
Organism: uncultured Thiotrichaceae bacterium; assembly: GCA_964466455.1. GTDB lineage: Bacteria > Pseudomonadota > Gammaproteobacteria > SZUA-229 > SZUA-229 > S010-25. The sequence continues at coordinate 55,009 of CAYXNL010000004.1, read as the reverse complement.
CTGTATGAGTCGTCGCTGCCCCCGCCCTTGTCGAATCAATCGCTTTCAGTGCTGCACCTGCTTTATCCTGTTCCTGTGTCGCCATTACAACCGAAGGCAATAATGCTAAGACAAGACATGATAATGACAGAAATTTACCTTTAGCATACATTAAATTATTCTCCACTATCTTTATCAGACTTATGGTTATCAGACTTATGGTTATCAGGCATCTGATCGTTATCAACTTTTAAGCGGATGCCTCTACGTTTGCCTGATGGTGATTTTTTAGCCGGTACTTTCTTAACCGTTATTTTTCTACCTGGAACTTTTTCAGGCCGGCCTTTTTTAACTGGACTATTCTCGCCTGTTGTTTTCTTTACCGGTAATGTTTTCACCGATATTTTTTTCTTCACCACACTCTTTTTCGGTACTGTTTTACCTTCCTTTTTCTTAACCGTTTCCTTCTTAACAATTCCCTTTTTAACCATTGCTTTCTTAACCATTGCTTTCTTAACCATTGCTTTTTTTACAACCTCATGGTTAACGCCTGGCTTAGCTATTTTCTCCTGATTTATATCCGTAGATTCTGTTTTTTCTGTAGCCAAATCAGCTACGGACGCTGTCGCCGATGCATCTGACTCCGCAGTCTTAGTCTTAACCGTAGAATGCACGTCTGTAGAAGCCGCAGGCGTAGAGGGTACGGGTGGTGCGGGGGGTACCGGGGTGGGTGACGAAGAACCGGGCGTTCCAGGCTCGGTTGGTGGTGTTGCATGACTGGAAGTAAGCTTTTCCCTGATTACGCTAATAAGCAGCCGCACCAGGTTATAAAACATTTTCACAATAACAAAGATCCAGTTCACGACGCTGACAACAGCGCTATAAACACTCATCCACACCGGTGTTTTGTACTCACATGAGGGCGGCTCCAGGCTATCAATATATTCTTCTTCTACCGTTGCTTTTACTGAACCAGCGGGGCAAACTGCAAAGGCATTTTTAGCCGAGATACAACCCAACGGAATAATAAACAGGGTTAATATCGTTGAAACAATAACACCGAACAGTAAGGAAATAGCCATCCCCTGGAAGATCGGGTCAGTCAGAATAACACTGGAGCCGCCAACCAGTGCCAGTGCGGTAATCAGAATGGGACGTGTTCTGGCACGGCATGCGTTAATGACCGCATCACGTACATCAATACCTCGCAGTACTTCATGGCGGGTGAAATCCACCAGTAATATTGAGTTACGCACAATAATGCCGGATAGCGCAATCCAGCCAATCATGGATGTGGCGGTAAAGCTCGCATTCAGTAACCAGTGACCCGGAATAATACCAATAAGTGTCAGCGGGATCGGTGCCATAATAATTGAGGCAAAAATGTAATTTTTAAACTCAACCACAACCAGCATATAAATCAGCACCATGGCAATTAGAAATGCGCCCCCCATGTCCCTGAAGGTTTCATACGTCACCGTCCACTCACCACCCCATTCAAACGCTGACTTTCTACTGTTAGCCGGTGGCCCAAAATAACCACCGTGAATAAACCCATGGGCTACCTTCACGCCATCGGGCGCAATATAGTTCTTGAGCATATCATCGACCTGGAACATGCCATATATTGGTGCAGCCAGCTTGCCTGCACTGGCACCGGTCACGAATTCAACGTTACGCAAATCTTTCTGGTAGATAACATCCTGTTCAATGCCCTTCACAAAAGTACCCAGTTCTGACAATGGCACCAGCGCTCCATTGGCGGCCTGTACCGGAATTGTCCCCAGTCTGGAGAACTCGGAGCGTACCGACTGAGGTACCTGTAGCACGATATAGGTAGGGTCAACCACCGAGCCACGTTTAATATCACCAAGTCTGTAGCCACCGACGGCCATAGCCAATGTCTGATTAATGGCATCAACACTGATACCTTCACGCAACGCCTTGTCGCGATCCACTTCAAAGCGCCAAATTTCATACGGATCCTGCATTAAATTATCAACATCAGTAATACTCGGCGCTTTTTCGAACATAAGCGTCATATCATGGGCAAATTTCCTGCGTGTTTTAGCATTCGGTCCATAAATTATCGCCACCACAGATTGCAACACCGGCGGCCCCGGCGGCATCTCTACCATTTGTATGCGGGCACCTGCGGCCTTCGCAACAGGAGCCATAACCTTACGCATTTTCTCAACAATTTGATGGCTGGTAACGTCTCGTTTATCCTTATCGGTCAGTTCAACCTGAATATCTGCCTGCCAGGGTTTATCACGCAGATAATAATGACGAACCAGACCGTTGAAATCATACGGTGAAGCTGTCCCTACATAGGACTGCAATGCAACAACATTTTTAAATTTCCTCGCTTCACCTGCCAGGGTAGCTGCTAAATTAGCGGTATCAATTAAGGATGTGCCTTCAGGAAAATTAATGACAATATCAAATTCAGCCTTATTATCCAGTGGCAGCATTTTTACCGATACAGCCTTTGTATAAAACATTGCACAACTGGCGAAGAACAGTACAAACAGTGATATTAAAAAGCCATAACCCAGTTTTTTATTATCCACCAGCGGACAGATCATTCTCCTGAAAAATCTGGCCAGTCGATCATTAGCTCGATGTTCCTTTTCCTCCGATTTACGCAACTGCTCCATTGAGGGTTTGAGCCTGTTAGCCAGCCACGGGGTAAACGCAAAAGCAGCAAATAGTGAAACCAGCATGGCGACCGTGCCTAATATGGGAATAGGCAGCATATAGGGCCCCATCATGCCGCGCACCGCTCCCATTGGCAGCAGCGCTGCAATTACCGTGAAGGTAGCCAGAATAGTTGGATTACCTACCTCCCGCACTGCATCAATAGATACTTTTTCACTCATATCCCCTTTTATCAACCAGTGGCGATAGATATTTTCAATCACCACAATCGCGTCATCAACCAGAATGCCAATGGAAAAAATCAGGGCGAACAGACTCACTCTGTTTATACTCTGCCCCAATATCATCGCGCTGAATACGGTAAACAGAATAACAATCGGGATAACAATCAGCACCACCACGGCAGGGCGCCAACCCAGCGCATACCAGATCAACAGGGTCACAATACCGGTGGCGACAAATAACTTGAAGATCAGCTCATTTACCTTGTTATTTGCTGTCACCCCGTAGTCCCGAGAAACAAAGACATGAACATTATCGGGAATAATGACACCTTTTATAGCGTTAACTTTTGCCAGTAATGCTTTATAGACAGAAACACCATTACTACCTTTTTTCTTGGCAATAGCAATCGTTACTGCCTGAGCCCCATTAGCAACCTCTTTTTCCTTGCTGGCGGGCCCGGTGTATTGCGTGACCAGTTTGGTTACTTCAGACGGCCCGTTAATAACATTAGCAACATCACGTATGTATACAGGGAGACCATCCTTGATGCCTACAACAACATTTTCAACATCCTGCGCTGTTCTCAGAAAAGAACCGGTATATACCTTAAAGCTTTTATCCCAGGCTTCGATATTGCCCACGCTTTCTTCACTATTTGCCTGGCGTATGGTATTTGCTATCTGCTGCAAGGTGATACCATAGCCTGCCAGCTTCTCTGGTAAAACTTCTACCCGCAACTGTTCGGTACGCCCGCTGACAACAAACCCCTGGTTAGAATTGGGTACTTCACTTAGTTTCTGCAATACATCCAGTGCGACCAGACGCAATGAGGCATCGTTCACCTGGTTAGACCAGAGCGTTAAGGTCAGTCCAGGAACATCATTAATATCTTTTGGCTTAACAATATAGCTGGTAACCCCCGGCGGCATCTTGTCTTTATTGGAGTTGAGTTTGCTGTATAGCTTGGTCAGTGAGGGACCCATCTTCTGCCCCACCTTAAACTGCACAGTAACAATAGCCGAATCCCGTTGCGCTGCAGCATAGATGTGTTTCACACCACTCATCTCACTCATGATGCGTTCCAGTGGTTTCGCCACCAGTGCAGTGACCTGCTGCGCAGAGGCACCTGGATATCTGACAAAAATATCAACCATTGGAACGGTTATCTGTGGGTCTTCCTGCCGCGGGGTAAAAACAATACCCGCAAGGCCCATCAGAATAAACAGAATGATAAGCATGGGTGTTAATGGTGAGCTGATAAAAATTCGTGCAACATTACCCGCGACACCTAAATGCACTTCTTTTTCCACAGCTTCAGGCTCTCCTGGCACGGATTTAAGCTTTTCTTCTACAACATCCAGTGATTTTTTTTCTTTATTATCTGTCATAAGAATCGGTCATAAGAATCGGTCATAAGAAACTAGTCATTATTTTTTACCATTAAACTCTGTTCGTCCTGCCGCCACGAACACCTGCAACTATCTGAAGTTGAGACCAGATAACTATTGTCCATTATGGCCATGAACAAGGATCCGCTCACCGGGTTTCAAACCTGAAAGCACGGTAACGCTATCCTCACCCACTTTTTCACCAATACGAATCAAGCGCATTTCCGGTTTATTATTATGATTGAGTACCATGACGGAAGGCAGGCTGCCGTTCCTCTGTATTGCAGCATTAGGGACAACCGGCAGAGCACGCATAGGTGAATTAACATCAGGGATCATTACTTCTGCATAAGTACCCACACCACCGGGAACACCCTCGGGTAAATCAAACTTGACGGTCACTGTATGGCGTGTTTTATCTGCTACCGGTGAAATCTGCGCAACACGAACATTAACCTGTGTATTACCCACATCCAGCATAGCGGGAACTATCATGCCTTTTCTAAGCCCCGGCATTAAACGTGCGGGAACATCCGCACGAATACGCAGAAATTTTATATAGGAAAAAATCAGTAATGGCTGCCCCGGCTGAACGGTGTCACCAATTTCAACCTGTTTTTTCATAATAATACCGTCAAATGGTGCGATGGCAACGGTATCACGTAGCTTGGCATCAACTTCGCGCAACTTTGATTCGACCTCACGTACCCGTGAACGGGCTGCCACAACCTGTGAACCCTGGCCAACAAGATCTGCATGTCGCTCGATGCTTTTATTGCCATTACCACCAAAAAAACTATTCCTGTTAAAAAAACTGTCAAACATGGAAGGCATCGCCATCCCCGACATTGGACGAGGGTTATAAACACGCGGGCTCCATAATTCCCGGTTATATTGCACCCGTGCATTCTGTACCGCATCTTTCGCCGAGGCCAGTTGCGCTTCAACGGCCGTTTTCTTTGCCAGTAAATCTTCGTTATTCAGCTTGAGCAAAACCGTACCCGCTTTAAACCTGTCCCCTTCATCCCCGGCAATTGATACCACTCGACCAGGCATTTGTGCCGAAAGAGTGACCTCTTTTAACGGAATCACACTACCACCGAGAATGACATAACCACCATGGGGCGCGACACCCACCGTGATAACACTGTCAGCCTGTGCAACAATCGAGATAAAAGAGAAAAGGAGAAGAGAATATTTTGTTATTTTTCTAATCGACATGCTGAAAGCTACCTTCATGTTCATTTACATAAATTTAATTGCCAAATATATATTGCAGGCACTGACTCGAAAAAATGCCCTGTGGGTTATATCATTGCAAGGCATTTCCAGATTCATTACAAAAAACAATTACTGCGAAGTTACCCTATCTATTCAATAAATTCTACTGTAAAACACAATTTTAATGATCAGGGACAACAATCGCAGCATAAAACTGGCTTTTTTTACCTGTCCGCAACATCGCGGAATACTTTTCTCAGGAGCAATCTCTCGACTACTTTCAGATCCGTTGCCACGGAAATGCCAGCACTTCATCTATTGACCGACTGTTGCATAACACCATCAGTAAGCGATCCAGACCTATTGCCACTCCTGAACATTCTGCCAGGCCATGTGCTAATGCCGCCAGCAGGTTTTGGTCCATCTCCGGAGCTGGTTTTCCTGCTATCTGTCGCTGTTGGCATTCCTGTCTAAAGCGCTGCTCCTGTTCATTGGCATCGGTTAATTCATAAAACGCATTCGCCAGTTCCAGTTCGCCATAGAGTAATTCAAACCGGCGTGCTAACGGGTACCCCATGTCGGTCTTTTCTATTTTTGCCAGCGATGCCTGTGATGCAGGATAATCATATAAAAAAACAAACTGCTGCGCGGGTAATGCAGGCAGTACCAACTGCGTCAGGATCCAGTCCAGCCAGTCATCCAGACTAGTCTGTGCTGCGGACATCCCCTCAGGAATCTCAATATTGTGATCCAGCACTACCTGTCGGCACTGTGCCATGCTACACCTGTGTGGATTAAATCCGGCATACTGTTCAAAGGCTTGCTGGTAACTAAGGCGAGAAAAACACGGCGACGAAAACCGACCGGCAGAGGTGGTTTTAATCAGCGCCTCTACTTCATCCATAAGTTGCGTCAGTGAATAGCCAGGACGATACCATTCCAACATGGTGAATTCAGGATTATGATAACGGCCATATTCATCATCACGAAAGACTCTGATAATCTGGTAGATCGCAATTGCCTGACTGGCCAGCAGGCGTTTCATACAGTATTCCGGTGAGGTATTCAGATAACAGGTGGTATCACCCACTGTCGTTTGTAAACTATCCAGATGAGGATCGGTGGTTGCATAAGTAGATAAGACAGGTGTTTCAACTTCCATCACCTCGCGAGCAGAAAAAAAAGCACGTATTTCCTGCAACAGATGCGCTCGTTTTTTCAGTACGGCCAAACTTGCTGTCGGCTGCCAGCGCGAGTTCATCTACTACCTGCAACAATACTGCCAGACCTGCTGTAATCCATTATGCACGTGAAACATAGTCGCCCGTACGGGTATCTATCTTAAGCACATCACCTTCCTCAATAAACAGGGGCACCTTAACTTCTGCACCGGTTTCCAGCGTGGCAGGTTTAGTACCGCCCTGTGCGGTATCACCTTTCAGGCCAGGATCAGTTTGCGACACCGTTAATTCAACAAAGTTAGGCGTGGCAATCACCAACGGGGAACCATTCCATAATGTCATCACACAACTTTCCTGCCCTTTAAGCCATTTAACACCATCACCCACGGCAACCTTATCGGCCGCATACTGCTCATACGATACCGGATCCATGAAGTGCCAGTATTCACCGTCACTGTATAAATATTCAACATCCATTTCATCGACATCCGCAGCCCCTACAGACTCGGTACTTTTATAGGTTTTTTCTATCACTCTGCCCGTTTTCAGATTTTTGGCCTTAATCCGGTTAAATGCCTGCCCTTTACCCGGTTTAACTACAATATTTTCGGTAATTGAGCAGGGGTCATTGTCGATAAGTATTTTTAAACCATTTTTAAACTGATTTGGACTATAAGATGCCATGTTTGCTATGCCTTTCCCCAACGGGTATAAAAAATAATACAGCAGTTGATGCTGAGTGAAGGGCACCGCAATCAATTAATAGAGGTGCCCTGAAGTAAATTGGCGTAATATTACCGCGATTTCGGATTGACTTCACTCTGGAATTTTATAACGATAAAAAATAAACCATAAATGGAATGATGAAGCCCGCACTAAACATATTCACCGAATCCGAGACCGTATCCACCTGGAAACAAACCCTCAGCCGGGCCATTACCTCACCCGCCCAACTCATTCAAATACTGGGTTTAAGTGAGCAGTTGCACCATAAAATTTTGCAGCAACCTGATTTCAAATGTCTGGTAACGCCGTCCTATTTAAGAAAAATTCAGCCTGGCGACCCCGACGACCCCCTGTTGAGGCAAATTCTGCCTCTTCTTGAAGAAGAAAAAACAGACGGGCTGACCGATCCGGTTGGTGATCTTGATGCTATCACCATTGATGGACTGCTGCACAAATACCATGGTCGCGCCCTGCTGGTAACAACTGGAGCCTGTGCAATACATTGCCGTTACTGTTTCCGTCGCCACTACCCTTATACAGAGGCATCCTGCAAAACATCCAGACTCCAGTCTCTGCTTGACTACCTGCGCCAGCACGGTGAAATCGAAGAAATTATTCTCAGTGGCGGCGACCCGCTAATGCTGGATGACAACCGGCTTGCTCATTTACTCAAACGTCTGGAAACTGTAGCCTCTCTGCAAACCTTACGCATTCACACTCGCCTCCCGGTGGTTTTACCAGAACGAATAACCAGCCAACTACTTTATCTACTGAAAAGCAGTCGCTTTCGTATCATCATGGTTATTCATGCAAACCATGCCAATGAAATAGCTGGCGATGAAAGACAGGTACTAAAACAACTGTATCAGTCAGGGATTACCCTGTTAAATCAAAGTGTCCTGTTAAACGGTGTTAATGATAATAGTGAGGCACTTATTTCATTAAGTAAGCGCCTGCATACGGCGTATACCCTGCCTTATTATCTTCATCTGCTTGATCCGGTACAGGGGGCTGCACATTTTAACTGTAATGAAAAAACAGCAATCCAGCTTATTCAGCAGATGCAGGCACATCTGCCCGGATATCTGGTTCCCAGACTGGTACGGGAAGTCAGCGGAAAATCATCCAAAATAGCAATTTCTGGTATCTAGACTACACTTAAAAATACGATAATGGGAATAATAATAAACACCAGCCATCTTGTTGATTTTATTAATCTTCACCATCAATCAGAACAATAGCCAGGAACAGGCAGGTCACATAGAAATAATCCGATGAAATTACTAATACCTGAACAAAACACTCCTGTAGACAGCGCAGTACCCAGTCAGCCACGTAAGCTGAAAAAGTTGCTGGCCAGACTACCCAACGCTAATATGGGAGAACTAACCAGACAGATTTATCAGATACTGCGAGATATTAACCGGCAGACAATTCCGGTAAAAGCACGTCTTGAAAATATGGAAATGCTACGCGAACCGGTAAGAGAAATTTTTAACAACCTGAAAAAATACTTCATCAACCGCACTCTGCCGTTGCCCGAAAAAAGTAAAAAAATAATCAATCTGAACCAGTCATTACTACAGGAAATAGCCTACGGTTATAAAATTATTCTGTCTGATACAACAAACCGTACCAATATAACAATCACCGCAAGAGCCCGGGCAAAAATTCAGGCTACGGCATGTTGCCGAGCCATTCATTACTTAGCTGAACTTGTATTACGATCCAGTGAGATATACGCACCACCACCGGGTGGTCTATGGCGCGATTTGCACCAGATATATCTCTTTGCTGAAACCGGAGGACTACTGAATATAGCCGTTAGTGATAACGAAATGGAGCAAAAAACGGTTACCATTGGAAGCTGTTACAAACAAATTTTACTGTTTGCGCTGGCGCGTCCCATTGCCTTAAGTCAAAGCGATTGCGAACGCGTCTTCGACAAACTTGCAGACTGGGAAAAATATGGCGTAATTGAATGTGAGCCAGATCAAAATGACGTAGAGACAAGCCAGATTGATAAAATTTTCTGTATTCACAGTGAAAAAGACGCACCACCGGATTACCTGAACAAAGACGACCTGCAAAAAGAAGATATTAAACGCTACCTTAATACCACACAACTTGTCGCGCACACTCAAAAGCTAATTGACCTGTCCACCAGTAACCAGGAAAAACCGACTATTGGTAACGAAATATCCATCGCGTCATTACAGGTACTGCTAACTAACTGGGGAACAAATCCAAAACGTCGTTTCACTCGCTCGAAGAGTGAGGGAAACATTGATATAGCCATTGGCTTAAGCACGATCGTTAAAATATTAAACGCCCTCAATAAAAAAGCGAAAGGAGTCGATACCAGATCGGGTATTATCCGTACTGAACAAACGGTCAAGAATGATCTCGATTTTACCCTGGAAACAATTCATGATGATTCAACCGCGTCTACTCTGAGTGGCCACATGGCACGTACGGAGGTAGAAAATACAGCAAATAATTCCTGGGATATGGTTGCCCGTGGCACAGTACTCACTGATGCCTACGAGCAGGAACAGAAGAAAAATCATAAAAAATCACTGGATAAATATAAAAACAATCTGGAATCACACTGGGAGATTGTTAACATCAGCGCCGGGGGATACTGCCTGCGCTGGAATTCTGATGACACATCTCGTGCTCAAATTGGTGAAATTATTGCGCTTCACGAATATGTCGGTGATAACAAATATGAGTGGCGAACCGGTATTATACGGTGGATACAGTTTACTCATAAAAATGGCCTCGAAATTGGTATACAGGTTATCTCAACCAGACTAATTACCGCATCAGCGCAAAGAGCCAACCGCCCAAATGAAAATCCATTTGAATGTTTAATCCTGCCGGGGATAAAAGCACTTAAACAACAGGCAACGATTATATTACCTGCTCACGCATTTAAAACAAATGATAAACTCACTGTGGCAGCAGTTGATAAAAAACTAGCCATCACATTAGGGATGGCGGAGGAAAATACCGGCTCATTCACCCAGTTTCATTACACCAACACGGATGAGGTAACGCGGATTAAAAAGCAGGCAAAAAAACAACAGTCATCGCAAACAAAAGATGATTTTGATGAAATCTGGTCATCACTCTAGGAGTCTGTCATCAAAATTACATTGATGAGATATTAATAGAGGTACCTATGTATCTAAATACTGACCAGGCGCATGAATGTTCAACCTATATCGGGAATATTGTGAAAGAAAAATCAGTTAACTTAATTATTATTGATGATTCATTTGATACGGAAGAGCGTATCGTCAGTTCCCTGCGGGGAACAGGTTATACGGCGAGATCTTCTCGTGTGGAGGATGAAGAGGATCTAATTCAGGCCACTGAATCGCACCCTCCCGATCTGGTGATCTACTTTAACGGCATGGAACTGATTAATCTGAAACAGGTCTGTGAGTGTCTAAAAAAACAGCCGACCTGTTCGCTAAGCCGTGTCATAGCCGTTGATCGAAAAGGGATGAATTCCTCTGTTCTCGACGCTATGCACAACGGTGCAGTTGATCTAGTTTCTTTTGATAATATCGAGCATTTATTACTGGTCATTGACCGCGAACAGCAGGCACTAATCCAGACCAGAAAAACAGAAACCATGGGGAAATCGTTGCGCGAAACAGAACGTCGCTGTAACTCACTACTCGATAGCTCCAGAGATGCGATTGCCTACATCCATGAAGGTATGCATATCTATTCCAATCAGTCCTACCTTGAACTTTTTAGTATTAATGAGTCTGACGAGCTTGAAGGACTCCCTGTACTTGATATGATTGCAAAAGATCAGCGTGAGCCATTCAAGAAATTTTTACGTAACTATGCAAAAACCGAAGACGGCTCAAAAACCCTGCAAACCCGGTTACGTCAACCTGATGGAGAAGAATTTGAAGGTAAAATGGAATTGTCACCAGCACGGATTGATAACGAATCCTGTATACAGATTATTATCCGTAAAGAAACCATCGACTCAGAAGAACTGGAAAAACAGTTAAAGCTGCTAAGTCAGAAAGACCAGTTGACGGGTATTTTCAATCGCCAGTATTTTATTGAAACTCTCAAGGATGTTATTAATCATCACGCACAGGATGAGCAGCCTGCAGTCGTTATGGAGATACAGCTTGATAATTTTGATGCCATAAAAAAAACCGTTGGCATATCGGATGCCGATAAATATATTACCGCAGCGGCCAAAGCACTTAATTCGGTTGTGGATGAACAGATCACGCTTGCCCGATACACCCATTCCACTTTTGCCTGTATTGCCGAGAATCATAGTAAGACAGATACTGAAAAACTGATTGCTCAACTACAGGAGATTATGCTAACGCTTACCTATAAAATAAATAATAATAGTATTAACACTACCTGCAGTATCGGTGCCTTGTTAATTGACACCGACGCACTGGAATATAACACGGCTCTGGCAAGTGTTGAAAAAGCATTGCAGGAAGCCACCGAAAAAGGGGTTAATCAGTTCTGTATTCATGAACCGGAAAAAGGAGAACTGACACGCCAGGAGGTTGATAGTTGCCTCAAGCAACAACTAACCGGTGCATTGAAGAACGATAATTTCATCCTGCATTTTCAGCCGATTGTCAGTCTACACGGTGATACAAAAGAACGCTATGAAGTATTCGTACGACTCAGAAATACAAACCAGAAAAAAGGTGTTCCCAAACTCATTATGCCACAGGATTTTTTTCCTGCAGCAGAACGAATTGGTATGGCAACAGCCATCGACCGCTGGGTGTTTTATCAGGCCATCACACATTTTACCAACCGTTGTAAACAGGGAAAGGAAACATTGCTTTTTCTCAAACTATCTGCTGCATCAATCAAAGATAATACCTTGATTGACTGGCTGAGTTACCAGATAAAAGAAAAACAGTTACCAGCAAACTCACTGACTTTTGCAGTAAAAGAAAGTGTAGCCGTAACCAATTTGAAACATGCCAGAGAACTGTCACAGCAGTTAAAGAAGCTAAAATGCGGTTTTATCCTCGACGACTTCGGCTCCGGCTCTAACCCATTCCAGTTATTACAGCATATTGATGCAGACTATTTACGCATAGACCCGGGGCATATGGAAGATCTGGCGGAAAACATACAGAATCAGGAACATATTAAGATGATTGCCGACAGATCTGCTGAGTTAGGTAAACTCACCATCGCGCAGCATGTACCTAATGCCGCCAGCCTGTCTATTTTATGGGGCATGGGGATTAACTTTATACAGGGTAATTTCCTGCAGGAACCAGCACCGGAGATGGATTATGATTTCACTGAAATGTCCGGCTGATATAACAGAATTATAAACAAACTAGCTCAGTTTTTTTTGAGTACAAGCATTCGATCTACCTGACGATAGCCCTGGGACAGCTTCACCCCCCGTCGTCCGCGTTCACCGGCGTAATTACCCAGTTCAGATGATTTCATCGTTTTATATTTCTTACCACAATGCACGACCAGACTGGCTTTTTCCGCTACCAGTGTTATCGCTACCACCCGCTCCTCACCACTTTTCAGTAGCCTGGAAGGTATATTAATAATTTTATTCCCTTTACCCTTTGCCATTTGTGGTAACTGTGCAAGCGGGGTTACCAGCATATATCCGGTACTACCGACCGCAACAATCCGGTCGGTTTTCATATCACAAACTTTGACAGGGGATAATGCTTTTGCTCCCCTGCCCACATTTAATACCACTTTACCTTTTCTGGCATTTGCCTGCATATCACCCAGCCGACCGACAAAACCATAACCAGAATCACTGGACAGTAGATACAGGTCATCTTCATGACCAGTCATAACAGCGATAAAATATGCGCCGGCAGGAGAGGTAAAATAACCGGTCAGGGGGTCGCCCTGTCCACGCGCAGATGGCAACTTATGTGCCGGCAGGGTATAAGCACGCCCACTCGAATCAAAAAAAACAACGCGTTGATTCGTCTTGCCCTGTACAGAAGCAGAGTAACTGTCCCCCGCTTTATAATTTAATTTTGATGGATCAACTTCATGTCCCTTTGCCGCCCGCACCCAACCTTTGTTCGATAATATAATCGTAATCGCTTCAGAGGAAATGAGTGATGATTCAGCCAGCGCATGAGCGACGGTGCGTTCAACAATGGGGGATCGTCTGTCGTCGCCATAGGCATCGGCATCAGCAATAATCTCTTTGCGAATCAGTGTCTTTAAACGCTGCGCTGAAGCCAGAATTTTTTCAAGCCAGGTTCGTTCCAGTGCCAGCGCATTCTGTTCCTTACGTATTTTCATTTCCTCCAGTTTCGCCAGATTACGCAGTTTTAATTCCAGAATGGCTTCCGCCTGTAGATCACTAATCGAGAAATGTACTATTAATACCGGTTTGGGTTTATCGTTTTCGCGAATAATCGCAATCACTTCATCAATATTCAGATACGCAATTAACAACGCATCCAGCACATGCAAACGTTTATTAACTTTCTCCAGGCGCCATTGCAGACGACGACGAACGGTAACGGTACGATAATTAAGCCATTCCCCCAGCAGCAGGCGTAAATCTTTTACCTGAGGGCGCCCGTCGATACCGATCATATTCATATTTACACGGTAACTGCGTTCAAGATCAGTGGTCGCAAACAGATGCTGCATCAACTCATCGCTATTAACCCGGTTTGAGCGTGGCACAATGACTAGCCGGGTTGGATTTTCATGGTCAGATTCATCCCGTAAATCTTCTACCATTGGTAGCTTTTTTGCCGTCATCTGTTGCGCTATCTGTTCCAGTATTTTATTACCAGAAACCTGGTAGGGTAGCGCTGTAATAATAATAAACCCGTCTTCTGTATGATAACAGCCGCGCTGACGGATACTGCCGCGTCCACTGCGATAGGTTTCGATAATCTCTTCACGCGGGGTAATAATCTCCGCCTCGGTAGGAAAATCTGGTCCCTGAATATGCTCACACAATTCTTCCAGTGTGCTTTTCGGTGCTTCCAGTAAACGCACACAGGCGCTGGCCACTTCGCGCAGGTTATGTGGCAGAATATCGGTCGCCATGCCAACTGCTATACCTGTCCCGCCATTTAATAGAACATTAGGTAAACGTGCGGGAAGTGATTCGGGTTCATCCAGCGTACCATCAAAGTTAGGTGTCCATTCAACCGTCCCCTGACCCAGCTCACCTAGTAATACTTCTGCATAAGCGGTTAACCGTGACTCGGTATAACGCATTGCCGCAAATGATTTTGGGTCGTCTGTTGAACCCCAGTTCCCCTGTCCGTCAACCAGTGGGTAGCGGTAGGAAAATGGCTGCGCCATCAGCACCATGGCTTCATAACAGGCACTATCACCATGCGGATGGTACTTACCCAGTACATCACCAACAGTACGTGCTGATTTTTTATGTTTGGACGAGGCTTTCAGCCCAAGCTCGGACATAGCATAAACAATACGACGCTGAACTGGTTTTAGACCATCACCAATGAATGGCAGAGCCCGATCCAGAATGACATACATAGAGTAATCGAGATAGGCTTTTTCAGTAAATTCAGAGATTGGTAGATGTTCTATGCCTTCGAATTCAAGTTCATTCTGTTGCGTCATATTCTGCTATTTTATTGCCCGCTTTTATCGGTGCTTAAAAGGGAATGGATTCATCTTCATCATACAGCCCCGCCATATCGCTGATCAAATGATAAAGCTCACCTAGTGAACTACTCAAATTTTTTATTATTTCACTGTATATCCGTTTTTCTTCCTGCGTTTCTGCTTTTTCCATTGCACTTAATGCAACCAGCATTTCTGCAGAAATACCCTCCATTATTTTTTCTGTATCCATTATCTCCTCCTATTGAAAAGTTCGGCTTTGTACGTTGGCCTTTTGTACGTTGGCCTGAGTAATGACAGGTAAATATAATGATAACCCTGCAACTTTGCAAGCTCGGTTGCAATAACAAGCAACCCACCACAAGCCGCGAGGAATCAAATCCCTGAAGACTGAAAATCTGCCCTGGCAGATGGTAGTGAAAAAGATTTCCGGGAACCTTTCAAAACGGAATATCATCATCAAAATTGTCATCCACCATTGCAGGAGCGGTCGTTTGCTGAGGTTTTGCCGGTGCAGCAGACTGCGCCTGAGGTGCCTGAGCTGGTGCATAACCACCGCCATCGCCACGACTGTCAAGCATTTGCATGGTGCCATTGAATCCTCTGACAACAACCTCAGTGGTGTAACGATCCTGCCCATCCTGCCCCTGCCATTTACGGGTTTGTAACTGTCCTTCGACATATATCTTGGAGCCCTTCTTGCAGTATTGACCAACAATTTCTGCTAGCTTGCCAAAGAAAACAACACGATGCCATTCTGTTTTTTCCTTTTTCTCACCGCTATTTTTATCATTCCATGTATCCGAGGTAGCCATGGTGATATTTGCCACAGCATCACCGCTTGGCATGTATTTCACTTCCGGATCCTTGCCTAAATTACCGATCAGGATTACTTTATTTATGCCAGTTTGAGCCATTGTTTCTCCATCCAGACTTAATTATTCAAAATACTGATAATACTATTGTGCAACGCCAAGTGCGAATAATTTTTCTTCATTCAGGTTATGTTTTTCAATTTTCAGGTAAGCAACTGGTGCCGGGGTATCATCGTTTTGAATAATAGCCGCCTCAATCACTCCTTCTACAGCCAGTAATTGTTCTACTTTTACCGGTGCACCATCGGTTTTCAGGCGTAGCAGGTAGGTACTTAAATACCTCGGTTGTTTCATCGTAGTGGCGACCAACAGCCAGAACAGTAAAAAAGCCAGCGCAGTATAGTAAACCCCTGTAATCCCCCAGAACTGATGAGCCATACCGCCTATTGCCCCTCCGGCAAACGCGCCTAGAAACTGACTGCTTGAGTAAACACCCATTGCAGTACCTTTTTGCGTTGCCGGGGTTATTTTTGCAATCAGCGAGGGTAATGTGGCTTCCAGTAAATTAAAACCAGCAAAGAAAATAATCAATGCCACAACAATCAACCAGAGTGAATGGGTCGTCACAACAAAGATACCAATAGCAACGATTAGACTGATAACCGCTCCGATAAAAATGGCCTTCAACGCCCGTTTACGTTCGGCAATAATAATAAATGGCACCATAATCATCAGGGATACGATAAAAACGGGCAGGTAAATTTCCCAGTGACGGCTGGCAGGAATACCAATATCATTTTGTAATACCAGTGGCAACACCTGAAATACACACATCAAAATGAAATGCAGCGTAAAAATGCCCAGATCCAGCCGTAGTAGCTGAGTATTTTTAAGTACACTGACCAGCGACTGGGGTTCAACTTCGGCATCGCGGTGAAAATGACTGCTTACCGGGTCAGGAACCAACAGATATAATAAACCAATACCAACGATAGCCAACACTGCGGTTGTATAGAAAATACCACTAATACCAATCCAGTCGTTAATAATGGGGCCAATCACCATTGATAATGCAAATGACATACCGATACTGGTACCGATCAATGCCATCATTTTTGTACGATGTTCTTCACGTGAAAGATCAGCCGCCAATGCCATCAGTGCCGCCGCCACTGCGCCACAACCCTGGATAGCGCGGCCAATGATAATGACTTCAATACTGTGTGCCGAGCCAGCAATTAACGAACCAGCTGCAAAAATCAGCAGACCGATTAATATTACCGGTTTACGCCCGATTCGATCTGACCACATACCAAACGGAATTTGCAGAACTGCCTGAGTGAGACCGTAAATGCCCAGAGCCAACCCCATTAAAAAGGGTGTAGCACCGGGTAAGTGCTCGGTATATAAGGCAAAAACAGGCAGGATCATAAATAAACCCAGCATACGGAAGGCATAAATTATTGCCAGCGAAACACCCGCACGACGTTCCTGGGCAGCTAAATTAACAGAAGATATGGATGACATTATTTATATTCTTTGAGCAAAATAAAAGGAATAGGCTATCGGGACTATTGCCGATAAAACTAAAAACAGGCATTCTAGCAGATTAACTGTAGTTTTCGCTGTATGACGTTATGGATACAATTCAAATTCGTGGTGCCCGCACCCATAATTTACAAAATATTAACCTGGATATTCCGCGTGACAAACTAATTGTCATCACCGGTCTTTCCGGTTCAGGAAAATCATCACTGGCTTTTGATACCATTTTTGCTGAAGGCCAGCGTCGCTATGTACAATCATTATCCACCTATGCTCGTCAGTTTCTTTCCATGATGGAAAAACCGGATGTTGACACCATTGAAGGGCTCTCTCCTGCTATCTCCATTGAACAGAAGACGACCTCGCATAACCCGCGTTCAACCGTGGGCACGGTTACTGAAATTTATGATTACCTGCGCCTGCTCTATGCCCGCGCCGGCACACCGCGTTGCCCCGAACACAATACCGAATTACAGGTACAGACCATCAGTCAGATGGTTGATCAGGTATTATCATTACCTGATGGCAGCAAGCTGATGCTACTGGCCCCGGTAGTACGTGAGCGCAAAGGTGAACATCTGAATCTGTTTAATGAATTCAAACAGCAGGGGTTTCTACGAGTACGCGTAGATGGCAGGGTATACGAGCTGGAAGCGACCCCTGAACTGGACGCGAAAAAGAAGCATACGATTGAAGTTGTGGTCGATCGTTTTAAGGTACGCCCCGATATCCAGACCCGTCTGGCTGAGTCATTTGAAACAGCGCTCAAACTATCCAGCGATATTGCCACCATTGCGTGGATGGACAAGGAAGAGAAAACCGCACAGAATGATATTGTCTTTTCGGCAAAATTTGCCTGCCCGTTATGTGGATACAACCTGCAGGAACTCGAACCGCGTCTATTTTCATTTAATAACCCTGCCGGTGCCTGCCCGGCATGTGAGGGCCTCGGTCACAACCATTTTTTTGATCCCGAGCGAGTTGTCAGTAATAGCCACCTTAGCCTGGCTGGCGGGGCAATACGCGGCTGGGACCGCCGCAATGCTTATTATTTCAGTATTATTCAATCGCTGGCGAAACATTATAATTTTGATATTGAAAAATCCTACCGGGATCTAGCTGAAAAGATACGCACTATATTGTTATATGGCAGTGGCAAAGAAAAAATTGAATTTTTTATCCCCGGTCACCGTGGTCGCCGCAGCAAAAAACGCAGCCACCCCTTTGAAGGGATTCTGCACACGATGGAACGGCGCTATCGTGAAACCGAATCAAATCTGGTACGTGATGAACTGGCGAAGTATATGTCGGTACAACCCTGCCCCGAATGTCATGGCACTCGTTTAAATCAGGCTGCCAGACATGTCTTTGTTAAGGATAAAACACTGGCAGAAATTACCGCTATGCCCATTGAACAGGCTTTTGATTTTTTTAGCCAGTTAAATCTACAGGGTAATCGAGGAGAAATTGCAGAAAAGATTAACCGGGAAATTTCCACCCGGCTAAATTTTCTGGTTAATGTTGGACTCGATTATCTGACTCTGGATCGAAGTTCAGACACCCTGTCCGGTGGAGAATCACAGCGTATCCGTCTGGCTAGTCAAATCGGGGCCGGTCTGGTTGGTGTCATGTATATTCTTGATGAACCATCGATAGGCCTGCATCAGCGTGATAACGACCGTTTGATCCAGACACTGAACCACCTGCGCGATATTGGTAATACCGTAATCGTGGTTGAACATGATGAAGATGCCATTTTAAGTGCAGATCATGTGATTGATATCGGCCCCGGTGCCGGGGTACACGGGGGTAAAATTATTGCTGCCGGTACGCCTGATGAAATCAAAAAAAATAAAAATTCATTAACCGGCCAGTATTTAAGTGGTACAAAGCAGATAAAAATACCTCGCCAGCGAACCCCTCATAGTGGTGAGGTCTTCCGTATTGAAGGTGCTAGCGGCAATAATCTACAGCATGTGGATATAGAGATACCGGTGGGGCTGTTTACCTGCGTTACTGGGGTTTCCGGTTCAGGTAAATCAACCCTGATTAACGACACTCTGTACCCCATTCTTGCACGGGAAATTAATAATAACTCGATGACTGCCGCCGCCCACACAGCCTGTCATGGTATTGAACATTTCGATAAGGTGGTTGATATCGACCAGTCTCCAATCGGGCGCACTCCCCGTTCCAACCCCGCCACCTACACCGGTCTGTTTACACCAATACGCGAATTATTCTCCGCTACCCAGGAAGCCCGCTCACGCGGATACAAACCGGGACGTTTCAGTTTTAATGTAAAAGGCGGTCGCTGTGAAGCCTGTCAGGGTGATGGCGTGATTAAAGTAGAAATGCACTTTCTGCCAGATGTATACGTTGCCTGTGATGTCTGTCACAGCAAACGCTATAATCGTGAAACACTGGAGGTTAAATACAAGGGACTGAATATTCACCAGATACTGGAAATGACCATTGAAGATGCCTTACTGTTTTTTGATGCGATTCCCGTTATTAATCGCAAATTACAGACCCTGATTGATGTTGGTCTGGGTTACATCACTCTGGGACAACGCGCAACCACCCTGTCAGGAGGGGAAGCCCAACGGATAAAACTTTCCAAAGAACTGTCCAAACGTGATACCGGCCGTACTGTTTATATTCTGGATGAACCAACCACCGGCCTGCATTTTTATGATGTGCAGCAATTACTCGATGTACTGATCCGCCTGCGCAACCACGGCAACACCATCATTGTCATTGAACACAATCTTGATATGATAAAAATGGCTGACTGGATTATTGATCTGGGCCCCGAAGGTGGTTATAAAGGTGGGCAGATCATTGCCTGTGGCACACCTGAGACGGTAGCACGGGTTGAAAGCTCATACACCGGTCAGTATTTAAAACGAATTTTAGGGTAATGCCGGTTAGAGATCTTTTCTGTTCAAGTCTCGGCTAAAAAGATTTTCTCAGCGTCAGCAAACCAACGTGCCGTTTATAACTAAAAAGTGAATCGGTGGAACGGTTGTTCGAAAAGCGCCACTGAGCTTTAAATTGCCAGCTACGTGCAAAGTCATAGATATAGGCCAGCGAATACATGGATCGATTATCCTGTCGATCCTGAACAGCCGTTGGTACATAATTACTACGCTGGTATTCTGTTTCAATATAAATTTTATGTAACGGGTTCAGCTTCCTTTCATAACGTAATCGAAAACTGTTTCGTGTTGGCGAATAATTTCGTCTGAGTGTATTTCTACGCTGATTAAATTCCAGCCCATACCATAAAAACAGGTAATCATGCGACCATTTTATCTGATAGGCAGCGCCCAGACGCTGACGATAACCCTGCAGATAATCATAAATAGAATCCAGACTGTTAATCCGATCATAACGGTAGCGTAGTCGTAACATCTTCCCCTTCGAAAAATAACGTCTGCTATAGACTGTAACGCTATAGTTACGCTGATATTTTCCGTGCCCGTAAGTTGACTGTTTAATATTAATATTCAGTACATTATGCCATTGATTCAATGGTAATTTATAGCGCAGACCAATATCAAATAAATTGTAATCATTAAAATCGGTAGCAATGTAATTGGATAAAAAAATTGACGAGGTAAATAATAATACGGGTGTTTTATAACCATTCCCTTTGCCTGCAATTTTTTTGTCAAACAGGCCTATCCCCTGTATAAAACGACCGGAACGCCCCGACCCGACATCAAGCGGGGCAAAATTAATATTGGAGTCATAACCCGGGCTTAGATAAAAGTAGGCACGCCAGTCTTTTTTTACTGCTCGGGTGTGCCGGTAACGAGACTGACCGATATCACTTTTATTATCCAGCTGATGCAATTGCCTGTTAGCCAGAGCGATAAGCCGCCGATCCGTTGTACTTCCTCTACTTTTTTGTAAATAAGCAATTGCTGCCGGTTTATTATCCAGGCGGTTTTCAATTAGAGCAAGATTATAGTAGGCAACCGCGCCTAGCCTTTTATCCCCCACCAATTTATTAAAATAGATTCTGCTTTGCTTATATTCCTTTAATTTATAACAGACAGAACCAAGATTATAATAAATTGCCAGCCGACTTTTATCTGCGGGCGATAAGATGGATAAAGCCTGTTCAAAAGAGGACCGGGCTTTCAGATACTGACCTTGATTAAAATATTGCATCCCTGCGCGGCTATAATGACGTGAAACATCTGCCTTGTGCCGTTGTGCCGATCCCGCCTGAACGGATAGCGCCTGAAATATCAGCACGGCAAAGATGAAGCCAGAGAGGAAATATTTACTAAAGATGCCTTCCATAGATGATTATTATGACACAGTCCAAAGTTCTACAATAGTTGGGCAGAGACAGCAGATACGCATGTATAACGATAAATAAAACCGTTAGTCCTGATAACGGGGCTGAGCGCCATCTGGAAACCCATTCTCGCCCGGAGATTCAGGTTGCACAGGGGGTTCCATCTGAGCCGGTTGTTCTGGTTGTACGGGCTGGACTGGTTGCTCAGGCGATTCGGGTTGTGCTGGTTGCTCTGGCTGGGCTGGTTCCTCGGGTTGTGCAGGCTGTTCAGGGAGCGTTGACTGATTTATCTCATCAGGTTGTTCTGGTGGCATGGCTGCATTACCTCCACCTTCCGGTTCCATATTATTAGCATTACCATCCCCCTGTTCTAATTCACTGTGGTTCTCATTTGCTATATTTCCCATTTCCTGATGAGTGTGGTTTTCATTCCTGCTTCCATCTGCAGAGTTATGACCGACCATTTTCTTAGTTGATATATCACCGTGGACAGGCAAGGCAATATTATGGGCACCAAGTACCGGTTCATTATTATCAATCATATGAATGGTTATTTCATCCAGATTATCTGGTGCAGCCAGCAGAACTTGTGGCATGACAGCCCACAGTGCTCCTACTGCTAATATAGCTAATCTTTTTAATAAGGTTGTCATCACACTATTTAATCATCAGATTCTTAGCTCTGCCGGATATTATCATTGTCATACACCATGCCATCCACCTGCCTGTAGCGGGTATTGATCCGCATAATTTTCTCGTTACCATGTAAGAAAATTCGTGTCGTAATTTCACCATTTCCCTGAGCAATACCTATAATCGGCAGAGAAATAATATTAACTCCCTTATGCAAACCACCCATCCACTGTATTTGTTTTTTGTTACCAAAACCAGCAAGTTGCAGGTTATCCGATAAATCAACCCGAAATGAAACACCGTCCAGGTTTTCCTTAGAGTCAATGGCAACTTTAACCGTATGTACGCCATTATCTACCGTTATCAGGTGCATTGACCGGACATTGTTACCATTACCAGGGTAGTAGATAAAACTCAGCAATAAAACCACCACAGCAAGCATGGCCACAGCAGCAAAACGATATGATAATTTTACTGGTAGATAGCCGTGTACAGCACAATCATCTGCCGTTGCCTGCCTGAATAGACGTTTTTTTGTATATTCTGACAGTGAAGAAACAGGCAGGGAAGTTAAAGCCTGTTGTTGCTGTTGTAACAAAGCAAGGTCTTTTGCACAGTTCTGGCAGGTGGCACAGTGCTCCACCACCCCTTTTGTCTGGAGTACAGAAAGGTCACGGTCAATATAATCATTTAACAGTAACTGTACCTGTTTACACTGCATCATTTCAATTCCTCTTTACTATATACACGTGTCCCGTTACCAGAAAGTTCCATTTCTGTCAGCTCTTTTACCCGGTTACGCGCCCGGTGTAACCGTGATTTCAGGGTGCCCAATGGGGTTTGAAGAATATCTGCCAGCTCAGTTAAGGTATAGCCCTCTGCGTCGTGCAATAATAATACCAGACGCTGCTCACTATTCAATTGATCCACTGCGGCAAGTATAATTGTCTGGTTCTGGCTTAACTCAGCTTCTTCATACGGATCTTTTTCCTTTGTTACCTCATCTTGCGGGATATCCTCTGCGCTTATTACCGCCGACATACGCCGTTGCTTACGGTAGCTATCTACATACAGATTGTAAAGTGAACGGAATAACCAGGGGCGCAGAGACTCCACCTGCTCTAGCTCAGCAAGTTTCTGAAAAAGTCGCGTGAGAAGTTGCTGCAGCAGATCTTCGGCATCATCTGTTGACTGGCAAAGGCGGCAGGCGAAATGATACAGACCATCTATATAAGGTGATAGCAGTTTCTCAAACCGGTCAGCGGGTTTTACTCGTGCCTTGAAAAGCTGGACAATACTCATCAGGAAAACTGTTATTTCAATAAATAAACCTTAGCACATATCAATAAATCTTTATCGACACTTCTGTACTGACATCGCCGTAATTCACGGGCAAAAAAAAACCAGCTAACTGCTGGCTTTTTTATTGAGCTGAAACATCAGGACAGTATTTAGCTTACTCTTCTTCAGCTTCAACCGGGCGATCAACCAGTTCAATATAAGCCATCGGTGCCGCATCACCACTACGAAAGCCACATTTCATAATACGTGTATAGCCACCTGGACGTTGCTGGTAACGTAGCGCAAGTTCGTTAAACAGCTTACCAATGATAGCCTTATCACGCAGACGCGCAAAAGCCTGGCGACGATTTGCTACACTATCTTTTTTTGCCAGAGTAATTAATGGTTCGGCTACCCGACGTAACTCTTTCGCTTTTGGCAGGGTTGTCCTGATAATTTCATGGTCGAATAGTGAGTTTGCCATATTACTGAACATCGCTTTGCGATGACTACTATTACGATTTAAGCGACGACCTGATTTATGATGACGCATTTTGTTTAACCTTTACTCTAAAAATCTCTTGCTAAAATAACGTTCCTGCAATAAATAAAAACCTGGCAGGAACCCATTAACTTAATTGTTTAACTTGCTTCTTCTTTCTCACGGATTGATGCTGGTGGCCAGTTATCTAACTGAATACCCAGTGACAGTCCATGTGAGGCCAGTACATCCTTAATTTCTGTTAAGGACTTTTTACCCAGATTCGGTGTGCGTAATAATTCAACTTCGGTACGCTGGATCAAATCACCAATATAGTAAACATTTTCCGCTTTAAGACAGTTTGCCGAACGAACGGTAAGTTCAAGCTCATCGACCGGGCGCAGCAGAATTGGATCAATATCAGCTTCTTCGTCTTCTGTTACCTCATCTTCCATACTTTGTAGATTAACGAATGAGGACAGTTGTGCCTGTAGTATCGTCGCTGCGGTTCGGATCGCCTCTTCCGGATCTACCGTTCCATTGGTCTGAAGATCAATGATTAATTTATCCAGATTCGTACTTTGTGCAACACGCGCGTTTTCTACATTGTAGAATACACGGCGTATCGGGCTGAATGAAGCATCCAGTTGCAAGGTTCCAACCGGCGAAGATTCCGCATCAATATTACGCGTATTGGAAGGTTGATAGCCACGGCCTTTTTTTATCTTCATGGTGATATCAAGTTTACCATCAGCATTCAGATTCGCAATGACATGGTCGGGATTGGCGATTTCAATATCGTGCCCGGTATCAATGTTACCCGCAGTCACTATACCCGCTCCCTGCCTGGACAGAGTAATGGTCTGCTCATCATTACTATGCATAACCAGAGCAACACCTTTCAGATTCAACAGAATTTCAAGCACGTCTTCCTGTACGCCTTCAAGTGTACTGTATTCATGTACAACGCCCTCAATCTGTACCTCAACAATGGCACTACCTTCAATAGAAGAAAGCAGAATACGGCGCAGCGCATTACCCAGAGTATGGCCAAAGCCACGCTCTAGCGGTTCCAGTGCGACTTTTGCATGGGTTTCACTAAAAGATTGTACATTAATTGTACGTGGTGTAAGAAGTTCATCACTGCCTGACATACTGGTATAACTCCCCTATTTGGAATAAAGTTCAACGATAAGCTGTTCGTTAATATCAGCCGGCAAATCTGCACGCTCCGGGACATTTTTATAGACAGCTTCCAGTTTGCTATCATCCAGACTAATCCAGTCCACAATACCTTTTTGTTTTGCCATATTGATCGAATCGGCTATGCGTGTCTGTTTTTTAGCTTTTTCGCGAATCGAAATGACATCATTTTCCTTAACCTTATACGAAGGAATATTCACCACGCAATTATTAACCAGAACACATTTGTGGTTAACAATCTGTCTTGCTTCGGCACGTGTTGAACCAAAACCAGCCCGATATACAACATTGTCGAGACGACGCTCAAGTAACTGGAGCAAATTTTCACCCGTTGAACCTTTTATCCGGGCAGCCTCTTTGTAATAGTTGCGGAACTGTTTTTCAAGCACACCATAAATACGACGTACTTTCTGCTTTTCACGCAACTGCAGGGCGTAATCAGATAAACGCGTACGCCTGGCGCCGTGTTGTCCGGGCACCTGATCCAGCTTACACTTACTTTCCAGAGAGCGTAGTGAGGATTTTAATTCAAGATCAACGCCTTCACGTCGACTTAGTTTACATTTTGGTCCTGTATATTTAGCCATATCTTATCTCTTACACGCGACGTCTTTTCGGTGGACGGCAACCATTATGAGGAATCGGGGTAACATCTGTAATGCTGGTAATTTTGAAACCGATATTATTTAATGAGCGTACAGCAGATTCACGTCCCGGCCCCGGTCCACGCACCATAACCTCAATATTCTTCATCCCGTAGTCCTTCGCACGGGTACCAGCGCGTTCGGCAGCCACCTGTGCGGCAAAAGGAGTACTTTTGCGTGAACCGCGAAAACCTGACCCACCTGAAGTTGCCCATGCCAGCGCATTTCCCTGACGATCGGTTATGGTAATAATGGTATTGTTAAAGGTCGCATAAATATGTGCAACACCATCAACAACAGCGCGTTTAACCTTTTTCTTTGTTTCTGGACCAGCCATGTAATTACTCTATATAATAATGTTTCTAAATGAAATATTTCTAACGTTTACAGGGAAAGGCAGTCCTTGCGTTTATCACGCTATATTCTGCTCTTCCGAGGGATATTCTATCTCGATATCGGTCGACGCGGTCCCTTACGTGTGCGCGCATTAGTTTTTGTCCGTTGCCCACGCAGTGGCAGACCACGACGATGGCGAATACCCCGATAACAACCCAGATCCATCAGGCGTTTGATACTCATTGATACTTCACGGCGCAAGTCGCCTTCTACTGAATATTTACCAATTTCATTACGCAAAGATTCAAGCTGCTCTTCTGTCAGTTCGCCGATTTTAGTTTCTTCCACAATATCGGTTGCTGCACAAATCTGTTTTGCACGAGGTTGTCCTACACCATAGATATGTCTTAAGCCGATAACAGTGTGTTTGTTTGATGGTATATTAATACCTGCAATACGAGCCATTTTAATTTCCGTTCTGCGCAATAAAGCGCGTGATTTTACAAATAATAAGTTTTTTAATCAACTGTTTGCGTCAATGCAGTGTTATTTATCCCTGACGTTGTTTATGGCGTGGATCTGCACAGATAACGCGCACAACACCATGACGCTTGATAATTTTACAGTTTCTACACATTTTTTTTACTGAAGCACGAACTTTCATTTTCTTGTTCCTGTTAATTCAAATTGTTTAGCCAATTTAACTCTAAATTGACCTGTTAGCCTCTATATCCATTTAGATTAGCCTTTTTCATTATGCCCTCATATTGGTGCGACATAAGATGTGACTGTATCTGCGCCATAAAATCCATTACTACCACAACAATAATCAATAATGATGTACCACCAAAGTAAAAAGGTACATTCCAGTATAAAATTAAAAACTCAGGCAATAAACACACTGCTGTAATATAAAAAGCACCAACCAGAGTCAGCCGTGTCATTACCTTATCAATATATTTTGCCGTTTGCTCCCCTGGTCGGATACCTGGTATAAAAGCACCTGAACGCTTCAGATTATCAGCAGTATCTCTGGCATTAAACTGTAATGCAGTATAAAAGAAGCAGAAAAATATAATTGCAACGGCAAATAGAATAATATAAATCGGTTGTCCAGGAGACAGTTTCCCAGCAATATTCTGCAACCATTCCATACCCTGTGATTGACCAAACCAGCTTGCCATTGTTGCAGGAAACAGAATAATACTTGAAGCAAAAATAGGTGGTATAACGCCAGCCATATTTAATTTCAACGGTAGATGGCTGCTCTGCGCCTGATACATTTTTCTACCCATCTGCTTTCTGGCATAATTGACCGTGATTCTGCGTTGACCCCGTTCAATAAACACGACAAAAGCAGTTACCGCAACAGCCAGAATAAACAGAAACAATGTAGCCAGTGTATGCAATTCACCCGTTCTTACCAGTTCAAGCGTACCACCAACGGCTTTTGGCAAGCCTGAAACAATGCCTGCAAAAATGATAAGAGAAATACCGTTGCCGATACCGCGTTCAGTTACCTGTTCTCCCAGCCACATCAAAAACATTGTACCGGTAACCAGTGTTATCGTTGCAGTA
Organism: uncultured Thiotrichaceae bacterium; assembly: GCA_964466455.1. Taxonomy (GTDB): domain Bacteria; phylum Pseudomonadota; class Gammaproteobacteria; order SZUA-229; family SZUA-229; genus S010-25. The sequence goes on along the minus strand of CAYXNL010000004.1, from coordinate 27,162 downwards.
AAAACGAAGCTCATCCCCGGATTCATCACTAACGAATGTGACTGTACCGATTGCCCCTGTAATGCAACAGCAATACCAATAGACTGAAAAGTTGCAAGTACAAGCGTGAAATAACGAGTGTACATGGTAATTTTACGCCGACCACTCTCACCCTCTTTCTGCAACTGCTCAAGAGAGGGAACCGTTACAGTAAGCAACTGTATAATAATAGAGGCGGAAATGTATGGCATGATCCCGAGCGCAAATATCGACATACGACGTAATGCACCACCGGAAAACATATTAAACACACCCAGAATACTCCCTTTCTGCTGGTCGAATAAAATAGACAGTACGCTAGGGTCTACACCCGGTACCGGCACAAATGTACCAATCCTGAACACAACCAGGGCACCCAGTACAAATAATAAGCGCTGCTTTAGTTCTGTAAAATTACCCTTAGCCATATCTATATATCATATTTGTCAGAATCAGTCATTGAATACCGAGGTTACACCTCAATATTTCCACCCGCCGATTCAATTGCAGAGCGTGCCCCGGGGGTTACCAAAATACCTTTCAAGCTCACTGCTTTGTCTATTTTGCCAGATAAAATAACTTTCACTTTCTGTGTACTGGCAGGAACCAGGTTCGCCTTAATCAATGCGTCAACATCAACAGGTGAAACATCTACTTTTGTCAGTTCATGTAGCCTGAGCTCTGCAGATAATTTTGTAGTACGAGAGGTAAAGCCTACTTTTGGCAGGCGACGCTGCAATGGCATTTGACCACCTTCAAAACCAACTTTGGTAAATCCACCAGAGCGCGACTTCTGACCTTTATGCCCTCGTCCACAGGTCTTGCCCTGTCCGGAACCGATTCCGCGTCCAACTCGCTTGCTATTTTTCTTACTGCCAGCAGCAGGCTGAAGAGTATTTAAATACATGTTATTGCTCCTCGATATTGAGCATATATGAAATCCTGTTAATCATGCCACGGTTTTCAGGTGTGTCCTGTACCATAACGGTATGATGTGTACGCAACAAACCAAGCCCTCTGGCACATGCCTTATGAGATTTAAGACGACCAATCAGGCTTTTTATTAATGTAATTTTAAGTTCTTTACTAGCCATAAGCTGTTACCATTAAACCTAACCGAGTATCTCTTCAACTGTCTTGCCGCGTTTAGCTGCAATATAGTCAGGAGATGACATTGAAGTTAACCCGTTAATGGTCGCACGAACTACATTAACAGGATTACGTGTACCGTTTATTTTCGCCAGTACATTTTTTATACCCACGACTTCAAACACCGCACGCATCGCACCGCCAGCAATAATACCGGTACCCTCTGAAGCAGGCTGCATGTATACATTGGCAGCACCATGAATACCTGTTAATGAATGATGCAGGGTATCACCTTTAAGGTGTATTGTTTTCATGTTTTTCCTGGCTTTATCCATTGCTTTTTGTATGGCAAGTGGTACTTCTTTTGCCTTACCATAACCAAAACCAATTTTTCCATTACCATCTCCAACTACCGTTAAAGCGGTAAACCCAAACTGACGGCCACCCTTGACAACTTTTGCTACACGATTAACCGCAACCAGTTTTTCAATGTACTCATCTTTAACTTGTGGTGATTCTGCCTGTGCCATACCTGAAACCTATTCTTAAACTATTTAAAATGTAGTCTGCTTTTAATAATGGATCTAGAATTAAAATTCCAGTCCATTTTCACGTGCAGATTCTGCAAGTGCTTTTACACGCCCATGGTAACGAAATCCGGAGCGATCAAAAGCAACAGAGGTAATACCTGCTGTTTTTGATTTTTCAGCAATAGCTTTTCCTACTAGCGTTGCAGCTTCAACGTTACCCGTATATTTTATGTCCGTTGCAATATCTTTTTCCAGAGTTGAAGCAGCTGCCACAACTTTACTGCCATCAGGTGAAATAACCTGAGCATAAATATGTTTTGGTGTACGATGTACACTCAGACGGTATGAGCCCACTTCATTTATCTTTGCCCGTACCCGTTTTGCTCTACGTAATCTACTGATTTTTTTTGATAACATTGCGACAACCTGTATTAATCTGCCTATGCTATTTTACATAGGCCGCTATAATTATTTAAACTGGGAAGCTTAATTATTTCTTCTTGGCTTCCTTACGTATCACACGCTCATCAGAATATCTGATACCTTTACCTTTATAGGGTTCCGGTGGACGATATGATCGAATTTCTGCACACACCTGTCCAACATGCTGCTTATCTGCACCTTTTACAAATATCTCTGTCTGGCTAGGAGTTGTTATAGAAATTCCTTCCGGGATTGTATACTTAACCGGATGTGAGAAACCGAGTGATAAATCCAGAACATTACCCTGAATCTGAGCCCTGTAACCAACGCCAACAAGCTGCAATGTTCGACTATAACCTTCCGACACACCCTGAACCATATTATTAACCAGTGATCGCATGGTTCCCGCCATTGCCATACAGGTTTTAGAATCATTTGCAGGTGCAAAAGTAACTGTATTATTTTCTATCATTACTTTCACTATCCCGTGTACTTCAAGCGAAAGGCTACCATGCTTGCCTTTTGCAGTCACGGTCTGTCCACTGACATTAACTTCAACACCATCGCTGATGACAACTGGTTTTTTTGCTATACGAGACATCTTTTTTTACTCTAAATTCTTCTAATCGTGGTAATACTGCTTATCTAATAACAATCAGGCAACAGTACAGAGAATTTCACCACCTCGACCTTTTCTTCTGGCCTGGCGATCACTCATTACTCCGGCAGATGTTGATACGATGGCAACACCCATTCCATTTAATATTTTTGGCAACTCATCTTTGTTTTTATATATTCGCAACCCTGGACGACTTACCCGTTTTATTTCATCAATAACCGGCTGACCTTCAAAATATTTCAACCTTACGGTTAATGTAGGTTTAACTGCATTATCAGCTTCGTAGTCTGTGATATAACCTTCATTTTTCAAAACTTTTGCAATCGCAATTTTTAGTTTCGATGAGGGCATTAAGACATCACTTTTTAACGCTGCCTGCGCATTGCGAATTCGAGTAAGCATATCTGCTATTGGATCTGTCATCATAATACCAGTCTCCTACCAACTAGCCTTAACCAGGCCGGGAATATCACCACGCATAGCTGCCTCGCGTAATTTATTTCTACATAGTCCAAACTTGCGATAAACGCCATGTGGACGACCTGTAATACGACAACGGTTACGTTGCCGTGCTTTACAGGAATCACGTGGGAGTGTTTGTAATTTACGTTGTGCTTCCATTTTTTCGTCAAAATCTGCATTTTGATCGATCAGAACAGCCTTATATTGAGCACGTTTCTCAGCAAACTGTTTTACCAGTTTTGCACGTTTATGCTCACGCGCAATCATTGAGTTTTTAGCCATACTATTTATTACTACCCTTAAATGGGAAATTAAATTCTTTTAACAATGCAAAACCACTATCATTATCACGAGCCGTGGTTGTTATACAAATATCCATACCACGAATGGTGTCTATTTTTTCAAAATCAATCTCTGGAAAAATAATCTGTTCTCTGACACCCATATTGTAGTTTCCACGTCCATCAAACGAACGTGGATTAAGCCCGCGAAAATCACGGATACGCGGAACAGATATACTAATCAGGCGATCAAGAAATTCATACATCCTTTTGCTTCTCAGCGTTACCTTACAACCAATTGGATAGCCATCTCGCACTTTGAATGAAGCAACAGATTTACGGGCCAGTGTCGTCACTGGCTTTTGACCCGATATCTTTTCCATATCAGAAAGTGCATTTTCAAGTACTTTTTTATCACCTATTGCTTCACCTAAACCCATATTCAGGGTGATTTTGGTAATACGTGGTACATCCATTACGTTTTTATAGTTGCCTGTTGCTAATAAATTTTTAACAACAGTATCGCGATAATATTCTTCTAATCTTGCCATGACAAATAACCCTTAAACATCCACAACTTCGCCGTTAGATTTAAAATAACGAACTTTGCGACCATCTTCTAATTTTTTAAAACCAACTCTATCGCCCTTGTTTATAATCGGATTAAACAACATGACATTAGAGATATTCATTGGCATTGTTTTCTCAACAATACCACCTTCAACACCTGCAGTTGGATTTGGTTTCGTATGCTTCTTAACCATGTTTACTGATTCAACAAGAACACTGTCATCAGCAACCTTCAGCACAGTACCCTGACGACCCTTATCTTTTCCAGCTATAACGATGACCTGATCACCTTTTTTAATACGTTTCATTCTGTTATATACCTTATAAGACTTCAGGAGCCAGTGAGACTATTTTCATAAAATTCTGTGTTCGTAATTCTCTTGTTACCGGTCCAAAAATGCGTGTTCCTACCGGTTGTAATGATGCATTTAATATAACAGCTGCATTACCATCAAAACGAATACTGGAGCCATCTGCACGACGTATTCCTTTCTTTGTACGCACAACTACGGCATTATAAACTTCGCCCTTTTTTACTTTACCTCGTGGAATAGCATCTTTAATACTAACCTTAATAACATCTCCAACGGAAGCATAGCGTCTATGCGATCCACCCAACACTTTAATACACATCATACTGCGTGCACCACTATTATCTGCAGCATTTAAAACTGTTTGCATTTGTATCATGACCTGCTCCTATCTCTTTTCTCTAGCAGTTAAAGCTCTGCTGCTTTTTCAATAACTTTGACAAGTCGCCAGGACTTGGTCTTTGACATTGGACGACACTGTTCAACAATAATAGTATCCCCATGGTTACATTCATTTGCTTCATCATGCACACGCAATCGTGTTGAACGTTTGATATATTTGCCATATATAGGATGTTTTATACGACGTTCTATCATAATAGTCACAGACTTATCACCAGCATTACTTGTAACGATACCAGTCAGGGTTCGTTGCTTTGTCTCAGTCATAGTCAATTCTTCCTGGGACATTATGCGTCACCTTTTAAGTTGGCTTTTTTAGTCTCTGTCAGAACAGTTTTAATACGTGCAATATCATGACGAACTGTACTAAAACGATGAATCTTGGGTGTATTGCCAGAGCCCAGTTGCATACGCAAATTAAACTGTTCACGTCGTAAACTTAATAATTCGTCATTCAGGTCCTTTGCGGACATTTTTCTATAATCTTCTGCAGTTGCCATTTACATCACCGCGCGTGTTACAAAAATTGTTTTAACAGGTAATTTTGCAGCCGCCAACTGGAATGCTTCTCTGGCCAGGCTTTCTGATACACCTTCTATTTCATACAAAACTGTGCCAGGCTGTACTTTCGAAACCCAGTAATCAACATTACCTTTACCTTTACCCATCCGAACTTCCAGTGGCTTGCTGGATATAGGCACATCAGGAAAAACTCTAATCCAGATTTTTCCACTACGTTTAACGTGGCGCGTCATCGCACGGCGTGCCGCCTCTATCTGGCGAGCCGATACACGACCACGTTCTGTTGCCTTCAGACCATATTCACCGAAACTAACCTTATTACCGGTCTGGGCAAGACCACGATTCTTACCCTTAAACATTTTACGAAATTTTGTGCGCTTAGGTTGTAACACTTCTTATTCCTCTAGCTAAAGCAGTTATTTTGTTGCAGCAGTGCCCGCTTTTGCAGTTTCTTTTGTGTCCTGTGACTTATAAAGGTCAAAAATCTCACCTTTGTATATCCAGACTTTAATTCCAAGTATGCCGTAAGTAGTCAATGCTTCATGAAAACCATAATCAATATCGGCACGCAGAGTGTGCAGAGGTACACGACCTTCCGCATACTGTTCACTACGTGCAATTTCAGCACCATTTAAGCGACCACCAATCTTAATTTTGACTCCCAGCGCACCCATTCGCATTGTATTCTGGATCGCGCGTTTCATCGCACGACGAAACATAACACGACGTTCGAGTTGCTGAGCAATACTTTCAGCAACCAGTTTTGCATCCAGCTCGGGCTTACGAATCTCTTCAATATTTAACTTGACGCTATTTATATGAAGACCAATTAAACTTGCAACTTCCCGTCGCAAACTTTCAATATCTGCACCTTTCTTACCAATTACAACACCCGGTCTTGCGGTATGAATTGTTATTGATGCAGAACGTGTCGGACGCTCAATATGAATTTTACTTACATTTGCGTTGGCAAGTTTCTTATGCAGAAATTCTCTGACTTTAATATCTGCATTGAGCAGATCAGGAAAATCAGCGCTATTCGCATACCATCTTGAATTCCAGTCAGTTGAAATACCCAGACGGATTCCTATCGGATGTACTTTTTGACCCATATTTAACTCTCTTTAGCGATCTGCAACACAAACAGTAATATGGCTTGTGCGCTTTAAAATTCGGTTAGCGCGTCCTTTTGCACGCGGACGGATACGTTTCATTGTCGGACCTTCGTCCACATATATCTTAGAAACACGTAATTCATCAATATCCGCACCTTCATTATGTTCTGCATTAGCAATCGCTGATTCAAGAACTTTTTTCATCAGATCAGAAGATCGAGTGATTCCAAAGTTCAAAGTCTCCAGCGCTGCTTCTACCGGCATCCCACGAATCTGATCAGCTATCAGCCGACATTTCTGAGGAGATATGCGTGCAAATCTATATTTAGCCTCTACTTCCACAACAGTACCTTTATTTCTTAGCTTTCTTGTCAGCAGAATGGCCTCTGTAGGTTCGCGTTAATGCAAACTCACCTAACTTATGACCAACCATATTTTCATTTATTAGCACAGGAACATGCTGTCTTCCGTTATGCACCGCGATCGTCAAACCGACCATTTCAGGAAATATTGTAGAACGGCGTGACCACGTCTTTATTGGTTTGCGATCTTTGCTTTCTACAGCCTTATTAACCTTATCTAACAAGTGATGGTCAATAAATGGACCTTTTTTTAACGAACGTGGCACTTGATATTCCTCTAGTTAAAACAGTTTCTTTACAAATTAAGTTAGCTTACTTATTTCTTGTGGCGTCGACGTACAATCATGTTATCAGTACGTTTGTTACTACGGGTACGGTATCCCTTAGTTGGCATCCCCCATGGTGATACCGGGTGGCGTCCACCAGAAGTACGACCTTCACCACCACCATGTGGATGGTCAACCGGATTCATCACAACACCACGAACGGTTGGTCGAACACCACGCCAGCGAGAAGCACCTGCCTTACCTAATGAACGCAGGGCATGTTCAGAGTTACCAACCTCACCAATAGTGGCTCGACAATCCGTATGGATTTTACGCATTTCACCAGAACGCAAACGTAACGTTGCATAAATGCCTTCGCGTGCAAGCAATTGTGCTGTGGCACCGGCACTGCGGGCGATCTGCGCACCTTTGCCTGGTTTCATTTCTACACAGTGAACCAGGGTACCGACTGGAATATTTGCAATTGGTAGACAATTACCGGCTTTAATCGGCACATCTCTGCCCGACTGAAGCACATCACCTGCCTTTACGCCTTTCGGTGCGATAATGTAGCGTTTTTCACCATCGCAATATACCAGTAGTGCAATATTTGCAGTACGGTTCGGGTCGTATTCAATACGATCAACGCGCGCCTGAACACCGTCTTTATTACGCTTGAAATCTATTAGACGATAACGCTGTTTGTGTCCACCACCAATGTGCCGCACACTGATACGGCCTGCATTATTGCGCCCACCGGAGCGATGTTTATGTTCGGTAAGCGAACGCTCGGGAGCACCTTTATGCAGCTCTTTATTAACAACCTTGACGACAAAACGGCGTCCTGGAGAGGTTGGCTTTGTTTTTACTATTGCCATAATTCAGTCTTTAATCTCAATGCTATAAATTAATGTGCGCCTGCAAAATCAATGTCGCTGCCGGGCATTAGTGTAACGTAAGCTTTCCGCAGATCAGAGCATTTACCCATACGACCACTAAAACGCTTGCTTTTACCCCTGGTATTTGTAATCCGCACCTTGCTTACCTTTACATTAAACATTGCTTCAACAGCTTGTTTAACTTCCATTTTTGTGGCCGTTGATAACACTTTAAATACATGCTGATTTTTCTCATCAGCAAGTAATGCGGCTTTTTCCGAGACATGAGGAGCAAGTAGTATCTGATATATACGTTCCTGATTCATGACAGTAGCTCCTCTATTACGCGCACAGCACCAACGGTGGCAACAACGTGATCATAACGCAACAGACTAACAGGATTCATACCGGCTACGTCAGTCACTTCCACATAGGGCAGATTGCGTGCTGACAGATAGAGTTTTTCATCCCCTGTCTCAGTAATCACCAGGGTTTTACTCACACCCAGTTCTTTTAGCTTCTCAGCCATCTGCCTGGTTTTGGGGGCATCAACTGTAATATCTTCCACAATAACTAAACGCTGCTTCCGATTTAGCTCAGAAAGAATGGAACGCACACCTGCTCTGTACATTTTTTTATTAACTTTCTGCGTATAGTCACGAGGCTGTGCGGCAAAGGTGATACCACCGCTACGCCAGATCGGACTACGAATTGTACCAGCTCGTGCACGACCACTACCTTTTTGCGCCCATGGCTTGGCTCCACCACCACTTACTGCCGACCTGTTTTTTTGCGCTTTAGTACCCGCACGAGCACCAGCCATATACGCTGTTACTAACTGATGAACCAAACTTTCTTTATATTCAAGACCAAATACCGCATCAGATACAGTAATTGATTCTTTACTATTATGTAATTGCAGATCCATTATTCTCTACCAAAAACTCTTAAACATTCATCTGAAAAATTCAGATCCGGATTATCTATTACAGGTCATTTTCACAGGTTACTTATTACGAACCATTAATTCTCAGGTCTTTACTGCGGGACTGATAATAACATCAGCACCTTTTGCACCAGGAATTGCCCCTTTAACCAGCAGCAAACCACGCTCTTCATCGACACGGACAAGTTCCAGCATCTGCATAGTCCGTTGTACATTTCCCATGTGCCCAGACATTTTCTTTCCTTTTATTACTCGACCAGGAGTCTGACACATACCAATCGAACCATTAGAACGATGCGAAATGGAGTTACCATGTGTCGCGTCCTGCATGGTGAAATGATGACGCTTGATTCCACCCTGAAAACCCTTACCAATGGTACGACCAGTAACATCTACCTTCTGGCCTGCCTTAAAGATACCAACCGACACTTCACCACCTACTGTGAGCTCAGCCGCTTCATCACCATCTATACGAAATTCCCAGAGACCACGACCAGCTTCAACACCTGCTTTAGCATAATGCCCAGCCATCGGTTTTGTTACTCGGGAGGCTTTCTTTGTACCAGTTGTGATCTGCACAGCCTGATAACCATCCGTTTTGTCTGTTTTTATCTGGGTGATACGATTCGATGTTACTTCTATTACGCTTACCGGAATGGAAACACCATCCTCAGTAAAGACTCGCGTCATACCCGCTTTTCTACCAACAACACCAATAGTCATTTCGATTCCTACTCAATAAAAAAACTGGCTACCGGAAACTTTTTCCGGCGTAAGCCAGCCACTAAACCCTGAAACAAAACCAGTCAGGGTTATCGAATCTGTTATTCTACAAAAGTTGTCGGATAACAACAGTCTTTTTCGACTGACACCATCCGGCTCTAAATATTACGTTTTCGCAGTATCCCGTAGAGGACTTACGATAAGTAGAATCTTTGTGCTATAAACGTTACAGAAATTACTGTTCGCTGTGCAACAAAGCGCGCTATTATAACAGGGTTTTCCCGCTTATAACAACACTATTTTCAATCCGGTATTAATTTAATTTAATCTGTACATCAACACCAGCAGACAGGTCAAGCTTCATTAAGGCATCTACTGTTTTATCTGTGGGGTCAATAATATCAAGCATACGCTTATGTGTACGTATCTCATACTGGTCACGCGCATCTTTGTTTACATGCGGTGAAATCAGTATTGTAAAGCGTTCTTTTTTCGTTGGTAGCGGAATCGGACCTTTTACATGTGCCCCGGTACGTTTTGCCGTGTCGACGATTTCACTGGCTGATTTATCAATCAGGTGATGATCAAACGCCTTTAGACGAATTCTTATATGTTGATTTGCCATAATAATCCTAATGTTTTATAACCATTCATAATACCAACCAAATTCACCACCGTGCAAAAAGTATTCGCTCTCATCTCTTTGTACAACAACCGTGAATTCGGCGGTATTTCGAGTATTTAATTACTCAATAATTTTAGATACCACACCGGCACCCACTGTGCGACCACCTTCACGTATCGCAAAGCGTAGGCCTTCTTCCATCGCAATCGGGTTAATCAGCGTAACCGTCATCTTAACGTTATCGCCCGGCATTACCATCTCGGTTCCTTCCGGTAAATCACAGGCACCGGTTACATCCGTGGTACGGAAGTAAAACTGTGGACGATAGTTATTAAAAAATGGCGTGTGGCGACCACCTTCATCCTTGCTCAGTACATACACTTCACATTCAAACTTGGTGTGTGGCTTAACACTTCCAGGTTTACAACAAACCTGTCCACGCTCCACTTCTTCGCGCTTCAGTCCACGGAGTAACAAACCAACGTTATCACCCGCTTCACCCTGATCCAGCAACTTACGAAACATCTCTACGCCTGTACAGATCGTCGTCTGGGTGTCGCGTATACCAACAATCTCAATCTCATCCCCAACGTTAACAACACCACGCTCAATCCGTCCCGTTACCACTGTACCACGTCCGGAGATTGAGAATACATCCTCAACCGGCATCAAAAATGGCTGGTCAATCGCACGCTCTGGCAGCGGAATGTAATCATCCATCGCAGCAACCAGCTTGAGAATCGATGGCGCGCCAATTTCAGAGCTGTCACCTTCCAGCGCTTTCAGTGCTGAACCAATAATAATTGGTGTGTCATCACCAGGAAATTCATAGGCATCAAGCAGTTCACGAATTTCCATTTCAACCAGCTCTAATAGCTCTTCATCATCAACCATGTCTGCCTTGTTCATGTACACCAGTACATACGGTACGCCTACCTGACGCGACAGCAGTATGTGCTCACGGGTCTGTGGCATTGGACCATCTGCCGCCGATACCACTAATATCGCTCCGTCCATCTGCGCTGCACCGGTTATCATGTTCTTCACATAGTCAGCATGTCCCGGACAGTCTACGTGAGCATAGTGGCGGTTCTCACTTTCGTATTCTACGTGTGAGGTCGCAATCGTTATACCTCGCGCACGTTCTTCCGGGGCATTATCTATCTGGTCAAATGCTTTTACTTCACCGCCCTGTGATTCCGCCATTACCTTCGTCAGCGCGGCTGTCAGTGTGGTTTTACCGTGGTCTACGTGACCAATTGTGCCTACATTTACATGTGGCTTGGTTCTTTTAAACTTTTCCTTGGACACTGTTATTACCTCTCTGAATTCTTAAATAATAAAAATAATAAAAATAAAGTTGCTTCAATACCCTGTTTTACTACTAATCACCGCGTCCGCAATGACCTTTGGCGCCTGCGCATATTTTTCAAATTCCATTGAATAGGTTGCCCGACCCTGCGTAGCCGAACGCAACGCTGTTGCATAACCAAACATTTCTGACAACGGCACGTCCGCTCTAATATTCTTCCCCAACACAGTGTCTTCCATACCGCTGACAATACCACGTCGTCGGCTCAGGTCACCCATGACATCGCCCATATATTCCCCTGGAGTAACCACTTCGACCTTCATTATCGGTTCCAGTAACTTTGGACCGGCCTCCAGTGCCGCTTCTCTAAAACAGATTGAACCGGCAATTTTAAACGCCAGCTCACTCGAATCAACATCATGATACGAACCATCAAACAGAGTCACACAAACATCTTCAATCGGATACCCTGCCAGCACACCATTTTTCATCTGATCCTGCACACCTTTATCAACAGCAGGAATAAACTCTTTTGGTATGGTGCCACCAACAATTTTGTTGACAAATTCATAACCATCGCCTGGTGTTCGCGATTCTAAACGCAGATACACATGCCCATATTGACCCTTACCACCAGACTGACGTATAAATTTGGCTTCATGCTCTACCGTTCGGCTAATTGCCTCACGGTAGGCAACCTGTGGATTACCAACGTTAGCCTCTACATTAAACTCACGTCTCATCCGGTCAATAATTATCTCAAGGTGCAACTCGCCCATGCCCGAAATAATGGTCTGTCCCGATTCTTCATCCGTATAGACACGAAACGAAGGATCCTCATGTGCCAGCTTACCCAGCGCAACACCCATTTTTTCCTGATCCGCTTTCGTTTTCGGCTCTACAGCAACCGAAATAACCGGATCGGGAAAATCCATCTTTTCCAGCGTAATAACCGCTTTCGGATCACATAAGGTGTCACCGGTGGTAATGTCTCTGAGCCCAATCGCGGCCGCAATATCGCCAGCGCAAACCTCTGAGACTTCTTCACGGCTGTTCGCATGCATCTGCACAATACGACCAACACGTTCTTTTTTACCTTTCACCGGGTTATAAACCGTGTCACCCGATTTTAACACACCAGAGTAAACCCTGAAAAACGTCAGGTTCCCTACAAACGGATCTGTCGCAATTTTAAAACCCAGCGCAGCAAATGGAACATTATCATCAGGCTGGCGCTCCGCTACCGTCTCATCTTTATCATCCAGATGGCCCTTTATTGGTGGCACATCTACTGGTGATGGCATATAGTCGATTACGGCATCAAGCATTGCCTGCACGCCTTTATTCTTAAACGCAGAACCACAGAATGCCGGCACAATTTCATTAGCCAGTGTACGTTCACGTATTCCCTGGCGAATTTCCTGCACATCAAGATCACCTGTCTCCAGATATTTTCCCATTAATACATCATTTGCCTCAGCGGCGGCTTCAACCATCAGCTCACGGCGTTCTTCACACAGGGCCTGCAATTCATCGGGAACATCTGTTTCGGTAAACACCGAACCCATGTTTTCCTCACTCCAGTAAATCGCCTTCATTCTGACGAGATCAACGACCCCTTCAAATTTTTCTTCGGCACCAATCGCAACCTGCATCGCAACAGAATTCGCGCCAAGACGGTCTTTTATCTGTTCGACAACGCGCAGAAAATCCGCACCGGCCCGATCCATTTTATTAACAAAGACCATCCGTGGGACATGATATTTATTTGCCTGGCGCCACACTGTTTCCGACTGCGGCTCAACCCCACCAACAGCGCAGAATACAGCACAGGCTCCATCCAGAACACGCAATGAACGCTCTACCTCAATGGTAAAATCAACGTGTCCGGGCGTATCAATAATATTGATACGGTGCTGTTCGTACTGCTTTTCCATGCCCGACCAGAAACAGGTTGTGGCTGCTGAAGTAATCGTAATACCCCGCTCCTGTTCCTGTTCCATCCAGTCCATGGTAGCGGCACCATCATGAACCTCACCTATTTTATGAGAAATGCCAGTGTAGTAAAGAATCCGTTCTGTGGTTGTCGTTTTGCCGGCATCAATATGCGCCATAATGCCAATATTTCTATAGCGACTGATTGGCGTTGTACGAGCCACAACTTTTCCTGTAATATTTTATTAAGCCGCCACTTTACCAGCGGAAATGTGCGAAGGCCTTATTGGCTTCAGCCATACGGTGTGTGTCTTCGCGTTTCTTCACTGCATTACCCCGATTTTCTGATGCATCCATTAATTCGCCAGCCAGTTTTAACTGCATGGATTTTTCACCACGCTTTCTTGCTGCGTCGATTAACCAGCGCATAGCCAGCGTCTGCCTACGGCTGACACGCACTTCGATAGGAACCTGATAAGTAGCACCACCTACACGTCGTGACTTCACTTCTACCATGGGACTAACATTTTCCAGCGCCTTATCCAGCACTTCCATCGGTTCTGATTTACCTTTTTCACTAATACGGTCAAGTGCGTTATACATAATCATTTCAGCCACCGATTTCTTGCCACATTTCATGATCATATTAACGAATTTTGTAATTTGCGTACTACCGAATTTCGGATCTGGCAACACTTCTCTTTTGGGAACTTCTCTTCTTCTTGGCATCGATGTATTCTCTAAATAGTTAAATCACAACCACTTTGGTGTCCGTGACAGGCTTTCTGTTTGTTTCCGTAGATCAGCAGATGTATTACAAAGCTCCACGTACTACCCCTTAGGACGCTTAGTACCATATTTGGAACGACCCTGACGACGTGAATCAACACCCTGGGTATCCAGACTACCGCGTACAATGTGATAACGCACACCCGGTAAATCCTTCACCCTGCCACCGCGTATCAATACAACAGAGTGCTCCTGAAGGTTATGCCCCTCACCACCAATATAACTGGTTACTTCATAACTGTTTGTTAACCGAACACGTGCAACTTTACGCATTGCAGAGTTTGGTTTTTTTGGTGTCGTCGTATAAACACGGGTACACACTCCACGCTTTTGCGGTGAAGCCTCAAGCGCTGGTACGTTGCTTTTCACCACTTTACTTTGACGTGGCTTACGTACCAATTGATTAATCGTTGTCATCTAAATCACTCCAGTCCCGCCCGTAAAAGCGGTAGCCGCGGTTGTTTTTTTACGATAATCCCGCAGGCAAAAATAAACGACAGGCCCAGGTACTACCCTGAAGCCTGTCAAAAGAGGCGCAATTCTATGCCCACTACCCGAAACTGTCAAGCAGATGGAGCATGAAAATCACGCAGTTTTATTGTTTCACAACACGTTCAGATCCATTCCTCAACTCCTTACCTTCCTCAGCAAGTAGAAGGATCATCGGTCTCACTAATGTCAGGCATCCTGCTCGGTTTGTTCACCCTGTTGCGCATCGCTGCCTTCAGCAATCTGCACAGCAAGCTCTTCTTCCACCTCGGCCGCGATATTGTCGTTCACGATTGCTTTAGCTTCCTCTTCAGAAATAAAGGCATCATCTATATCTGCTGTGCGACGGCGCTGACGTTCTTCATGGTAAGCAAGGCCTGTACCCGCTGGGATCAGACGCCCCACAATAACATTTTCCTTCAGACCATGAAGTGGGTCACTGCTACCGCGAACCGATGCCTCCGTTAAGACACGGGTTGTTTCCTGGAAGGACGCCGCTGAGATAAAGGACTCTGTCACCAGTGAACCTTTGGTGATCCCCAGCAGTATCGGTTCAAATATCACCGGTTCTTTACCCTGCGCCTGTAATTTTTCACATTCTTCAATGACGCGAACCCGCTCAACAATCTCACCTTTGAGGTAAACTGAATCGCCCCCTTCGATAATTTCACATTTACGCAACATCTGTCGAATAATCACTTCAATGTGCTTATCATTAATTTTCACACCCTGAAGCCGGTAAACATCCTGAATCTCGTTAACCAGATATTCTGCCAGGGCCTCTGCACCAAGCAATCGCAGGATATCGTGCGCACTGCGTTCACCGTCAGCAATCACTTCACCCTGCTCAACACGTTCACCTTCAAACACATTAATGTGCCGCCATTTAGGAATCAGTGACTCGATTGCTTCATTTTCATCGTTGGTAATCACCAGTCGTTGTTTACCTTTAGTTTCCTTGCCGAAACTGATAATACCGGATGCTTCCGCCATAATGGCCGGTTCTTTGGGTTTACGTGCTTCAAACAGGTCGGCCACACGAGGCAAACCACCGGTAATATCACGGGTTTTACTGGATGCCTGAGGAATACGCGCCAGTACATCACCAATGGAGACACTGCCTCCATCCTCAATATTAATAATGGCACCCGTTGGCAGGAAGTAGCGTGCAGGCTGATCAGAACCAGCAATACATAATTCTGCCCCGGTATCATCGACCAGCGTAATCAATGGCCGCATATCCTTACCGGCTGTTGCTCGTTGCTTGGGATCAATCACCACAATGGAAGACAGTCCGGTAATTTCATCCGTTTCTTTCTGCACACTGATGCCTTCAGCAAAATCAGTAAATTTAACGTGGCCTTCCACCTCGGTAATAATCGGATGGGTGTGAGGATCCCAGGTAGCAACCACCTGACCGGCGGTAATCTCGCCACCTTCTTCCACAGAAATAACAGCACCGTATGGAATTTTATACAGTTCACGTTCACGCCCCTGCTCATCCACGATGCCAAGCTCACCGGATCGTGATACGGCAACCAGTCCACCGGCATTTTGTCTAACCACTTTAATATTATGCAGATTTATCATTCCGGTAGTCTTCACACTGATACTATTAGCTGCTGCAGACCGGCTGGCAGCACCACCGATATGGAAGGTACGCATGGTAAGTTGTGTTCCCGGCTCACCAATGGACTGTGCGGCGATAACCCCTACTGCCTCCCCGTGATTAACCCGATGTCCCCGCGCCAGATCGCGGCCATAACACATGGAACAGACACCATGCAGGTTCTCACAGGTAATGACCGAGCGTACAAAAATCTCATCAATACCCAGCTCATCAAGCTGCTCAACCCACTGCTCATCGAGTAGTGTGTCACGTGGAATCAGCACTTCATCATCGGTATTTAGTACGTCTCTTGCTACCACACGACCGAGTACCAGTTCACTCAGTGGCATAATGACATCACCACCTTCAATCATGGACTGCATTAACATTCCCTTTTCAGTAGCACAATCTTCCTTCAAAATAACCATGTCCTGTGCAACATCTACCAGACGACGTGTCAGGTAACCGGAGTTTGCAGTTTTCAATGCGGTATCTGCCAGACCTTTGCGGGCACCGTGAGTAGAAATAAAATACTGCAATACGTTCAGTCCCTCACGGAAATTGGCGGTAATTGGTGTTTCGATAATAGAACCATCCGGTTTGGCCATCAGACCACGCATACCAGCAAGCTGCCTGATCTGAGCGGCCGAACCCCTTGCACCGGAATCTGCCATAACAAAAATATTATTAAACGATGGTTGCTTCACAATATTTCCTTCAGCATCTTCCACTTCAACCACGCTGAGTTTGTCCATCATTGCTTTGGCAACCGCTTCATTTGCATGGGACCAGATATCAACCACCTTGTTATAACGTTCACCGTTGGTAAGCAGACCGGAGGTATACTGATTCTGAATCTCTTTCACTTCTGCCTCGGCGGCTGATAACAACGGTACCTTCTCATCAGGAATAACCATATCGCTGATACAAATAGATATACCGGCACGGGTTGAATAACGAAACCCGGTGTACATCAATTGATCAGCAAAAATAACGGTTTCTTTCAAACCTACCTGGCGGTAACAGGAATTAATTAGATTAGAAATGGCTTTTTTATCCAGATTCTGATTCACCAGTTCATAGGGCAGTCCAGCGGGCAGTATTTCAGACAGAATGGCACGCCCAACTGTAGTATCAACAATTTTATAACACTCTTCCAGTTCACCGTCATCATTGAAGAGCCGTTCACAAATACGTACTTTAACTTTAGCCTGTAGATGCGCCTGATCATTATTAAAGGCACAGTACACTTCATCAATGTCGGCAAAGACCATACCTTCACCTTTAACATTAATTGATTCACGCGTCATATAGTACAAACCCAGTACGATATCCTGTGAAGGGACGATAATAGGTTCACCGGATGCCGGTGATAGAATATTATTCGTTGCCAGCATCAGGGTACGTGCTTCCAGTTGTGCTTCAATCGACAGGGGTATATGTACCGCCATCTGGTCGCCGTCAAAATCGGCATTGAAAGCGGTACAGACTAACGGATGTAATTGAATGGCCTTGCCTTCAATCAGCATTGGTTCAAAAGCCTGAATACCCAGACGGTGTAGAGTAGGCGCACGGTTAAGCATAACCGGGTGTTCGCGGATAACTTCCTCAAGAATATCCCAGACTTCCGGGCCTTCTTTTTCCACCATTTTCTTTGCCGCTTTGATAGTGGTTGCCAGTCCGCGGCGGAGCAATTTGTTAAAGATAAAAGGCTTGAACAGCTCCAGTGACATTTTTTTCGGCAGCCCGCACTGATGCAACTTAAGCGTTGGTCCAACCACAATGACAGAACGCCCGGAATAATCAACACGCTTACCTAACAGATTCTGACGGAAGCGACCTTGCTTGCCTTTAATCATATCCGCGAGGGATTTTAACGGGCGCTTATTAGTACCGGTAATAGCACGTCCGCGACGACCGTTATCCATCAATGCATCCACTGATTCCTGTAACATACGTTTTTCATTACGTACAATGATATCCGGTGCATACAGCTCAAGCAGGCGCTTGAGGCGATTGTTACGATTAATCACACGACGATATAAATCATTCAGATCAGAGGTGGCAAAACGACCGCCATCGAGAGGTACCAGTGGGCGCAAATCAGGTGGCAAAACTGGTAGTACGGTCATAATCATCCATTCCGGACGGTTACCGGAAGCAATAAATGACTCAACCAGTTTCAGGCGTTTGGCCAGGCGTTTAAGTTTGGTCTCCGACTTGGTTGCCCCCATATCCTCACGAATTTTAATGGCCTCCTCCTCCAGTATCAGCGCTTTCAGCATTTCATGAACTGCTTCTGCGCCCATCCGTGCATCAAATTCATCCCCATGCTCTTCAATCGCTTCGAGATAGGTTTCATCAGTTAGTAACTGGCCTTTTTCCAGTGTCGTCAGACCCGGCTCGATCACAACGAAGGCTTCAAAATATAAAATTCGTTCAATTTCACGCAGGGTCATATCAAGCAGCAGACCAATGCGTGATGGCAGGGACTTCAGATACCAGATATGGGCAACCGGACTAGCCAGGTCAATGTGCCCCATTCGTTCACGGCGTACTTTAGACTGGGTAACTTCAACACCACATTTTTCACACACGACACCGCGATGCTTCAGCCGTTTGTATTTACCACATAAACACTCATAGTCCTTTACCGGGCCAAAAATTTTGGCACAGAAAAGCCCGTCACGTTCCGGTTTAAAGGTACGATAGTTAATGGTTTCAGGTTTTTTTACCTCACCAAATGACCATGACAGCACCTGTTGTGGCGATGCAAGACTGATTTTAATCGCGTCAAAATCTTCATTTTGACCCTGTTGTTTGATGAGCTTAAGTAAATCTTTCATTGCCCTTAATCCTGTCTAATAGTATGTAATCTGATAGTTATGTAATCAGTCGCTACGTGTTTGCCGAATCCTGCGTCAGGATTCATTCTCCTGCTCAAGTTCAATATTGATACCCAGCGCACGAATTTCTTTGAGTAACACATTAAAGGATTCCGGCATACCCGGTTCCATGTGATGATTACCATCAACAATATTTTTATACATCTTGTTACGACCGGCCACATCATCTGACTTCACGGTAAGCATCTCCTGCAAGGTGTAGGCCGCCCCATAGGCTTCCAGGGCCCAGACTTCCATCTCACCAAAGCGCTGACCACCGAACTGTGCCTTACCACCCAATGGCTGCTGGGTAACCAGACTATACGGACCGGTTGAACGTGCATGCATTTTGTCATCAATCAGGTGATTGAGTTTCAGCATGTACTTGTAGCCAATCGTAATCGGGCAGTCAAATGCATCACCAGTACACCCATCATACAAAGTAGTCTGCCCGCTTACCGGCAACCCGGCCAGCTTGAGCATATAATGAATTTCCTCTTCATTTGCACCGTCAAACACTGGTGTTGCCATCGGCACACCTTTGCGCAGATTACCGGCCAGATGCAGAATTTCCTCATCACTGAAAGAATCCAGATCAACTTTATGAATCTTATAGTTATAAATTTTTTCAAGGAACCCACGAATATCCGCAACCGGCGCATTGTCATCCAGCATTTTGGCGATCACATCACCCAGCCCTTTTGCGGCCAGACCAAGGTGGGTTTCAAGAACCTGCCCCACATTCATGCGTGATGGCACCCCCAGTGGGTTAAGAATAATATCAATTGGTGTTCCATCTTCGGTATGCGGCATATCTTCAACCGGCACAATGATTGATACCACACCCTTGTTACCATGGCGTCCCGCCATCTTGTCACCTGGCTGCATACGACGTTTAACCGCAAGATACACTTTTACCATTTTTAACACGCCAGGAGCGAGATCATCACCTGCTGTTAATTTAGCCCTTTTCTCATCGAAGTAGGCATCCAGCAGCTTACGCTGTTCCTTGTGCTGTTTGGTTAACTCTTCGATCTTGGCATTTGCTTCTTCATCTTTAAGGCGAATCTGTGACCAGGACGAGTTGTCAAGCGCATCAAGATATGACTCTTTTATTTTGTCACCGGCCTTAAGCCCATCCGGCCCACCAGAGGCCTGACTATCAACAAAAATAGATTTCATCCGAGCATACATATCCTCTTCAATAATATGCCATTGTGCATCCACGTCCTTCTTCACTGATGCGATTTCCTGTTCTTCGATTTCCATGGCCCGTTTATCTTTTTCTACGCCATCGCGGGTAAACACCTGTACCCCAATAACGGTACCAAAAGTACTTGCTGGCACACGCAATGATGAATCTTTAACATCAGAGGCTTTTTCACCAAAAATGGCACGTAACAGCTTTTCTTCCGCTGTCAGTTGTGTCTCACCTTTCGGTGTTACCTTACCAACCAGGATGTCACCCGGTTTCACTTCAGCGCCAACATAAACCACGCCGGATTCGTCCAGTTTTGACAACAGACCTTCACTAACATTTGGTATGTCGGCAGTAATTTCCTCAGAGCCCAGCTTGGTATCACGCGCTACACTACTCAGTTCCTGAATATGGATAGTCGTATAACGGTCTTCTTCAACCACTCGTTCAGAAATGATAATGGAATCTTCAAAGTTATAGCCATTCCATGTCATATAGGCAATCAGCATATTCTGCCCCAGCGCCAGCTCTCCCATATCAGTAGAAGGCCCATCAGCAATAATATCACCCCGTTGTACCACATCACCCACTCGTACTAGCGGACGCTGGTTAATACAGGTATTCTGGTTAGAACGGGTATATTTAGTGAGATTATAGATATCAACGCCAGTTGCACCGTCAGCCGCCTCATCATTGTGTGCACGAATAACAATACGTGCAGCATCAACCGAATCAATTACTCCACCACGTTTTGCTATCACTGATGCACCGGAATCATGCGCAACCGCGCGTTCCATACCGGTACCAACCAGTGGTTTGTCAGCACGCAGGGTCGGCACCGCCTGGCGTTGCATGTTCGACCCCATCAACGCACGATTCGCATCATTATGTTCAAGAAAGGGAATTAAGGACGCGGCTACCGAGACAATCTGTTTTGGTGATACATCCATATATTGCACATCGCCCGGCGAGGCCAGTGAGAACTCATTCATGTGGCGACAGGAAACCAGTTCGTCAAGCAATTTACCATTGTCATTCATGGTAGCGTTCGCCTGGGCAATAATAAAATTACTTTCTTCAATTGCCGACAGGTATTCGATCTCACTGGTTGCCACACCATCAATAACCTTGCGATAAGGCGTTTCAAGGAAGCCATATTCATTAGTGCAGGCATAGACCGACAGTGAGTTAATCAAACCAATATTCGGGCCTTCAGGTGTTTCAATCGGGCAGACACGACCGTAATGTGTCGGGTGTACATCCCGTACTTCAAAACCGGCACGTTCACGGGTAAGGCCGCCCGGTCCAAGTGCAGAAATCCGACGTTTATGCGTTACCTCAGACAGGGGGTTATTCTGATCCATAAACTGAGATAACTGGCTGGAGCCAAAAAATTCTTTCACCGCAGCAGCTACCGGTTTTGCATTGATTAATTCCTGCGGCATCAAACCATCTTGTTCAGCTGTCGTCAAACGCTCCTTCACGGCACGTTCAACACGCACCAGACCAACACGAAAAACATTTTCAGCCATTTCACCAACAGATCGAATACGACGATTACCGAGGTGATCAATATCATCTACCGTACCTTTACCATTACGGATGTTAATCAACTCCAGCATCACCGACAGGATATCCGATGACTCCGCATTATTTTCAACTAGCTGCTTTGATTTTTCATCTTTCTTCTTATTAAAATGCTTGTAGTCATAAAGTATTCCGGGGCCTTCTGATGAATCACGTTGTAAACGACGATTAAATTTCATCCGTCCAACGGTAGAAAGATCATAACGATCTTCAGAAAAAAACAGGTTATTAAACAGATTTTCAGACGCGTCTTTTGTTGGGGGTTCCCCCGGGCGCATCATACGATAGATTTCAATTTGTGCTTCCAGTTGTGTCGTTGTGCTATCTACATTCAAGGTATTGGAAATGAATGGGCCTGTATCCAGATCATTGGTATAAATAACACGTACACTTTTAATACCTTTTTCCTGTACAAAGGTAATCAATTCTTCAGTGAATTCGGTATTACTCGGCACCATGACCTCACCGGTTTCTGTATCGATCAGATCGTGTGCCAGAATCTTGCCGACAAGGTAATCCAGTGGCGCATTTAATGTAGTAACTTTTTTCTTTTCCAGTTGTTTTATATGTCGCATGGTTATACGACGACCTGATTCGATAATAACGTCTTTTCCAACCTTAATATCAAAGCCGGCTGTTTCCCCACGCAGGCGCTCGGGAGAAAGCTCAAAACTCAGACCATTTTTGGTAAATGTATATTCAACGCTAGCAAAGAAAATATCGAGAATCTCTTCGTTATTATAGCCCAGCGCACGCAGCAGTATAGATGCAGGCAACTTACGACGACGGTCGATACGCACGAACAGACTGTCTTTTGGATCAAATTCGAAATCAAGCCATGAACCGCGGTAAGGAATGACACGCGCTGAATATAATATCTTTCCAGAGGAATGGGTTTTACCCTTGTCATGATCGAATAAAACACCAGGGGAACGATGCAACTGGGAAACGATTACACGTTCTGTGCCATTAATAACAAAAGTACCATTATCGGTCATCAATGGCATTTCACCCATATAAACTTCCTGTTCCTTTACTTCTTTCGGTGTGGTTTTTTTCTTGCTATCCTTATCAAAAATCTCCAGTCGCAAAATGACGCGCAAAGGGGCAGCGTAGGTCATCCCACGTAACTGACATTCTTTTACATCAAAAGTCGGTTTTCCCAAATTATATTGAACAAATTGCAGCTTCACATGACCAGAATAACTGACAATTGGGAATACTGATTTAAACGCACCCTGCAAACCTGCTTCTTCACGGTTCTGCTGAGCTTTATCTGATTGCAAAAAAGAACGGAATGAATCTATTTGCATGGACAGTAGATAGGGAACATCCAACACAGGTGGACGTTTACCGAAATCCTTGCGTAGTCGTTTTTTCTCGGTAAATGAATATGCCATCAGTATTCCTCGTGTGAACTTTGTCTTGTTAGACGTTTAATAAATAACTTTTCTATCAGCAGTTTCCATCAGAAGTTTGTAACGGAAACGGGCAAAGGCCGGTTAATTCTGTTCACATCGACTGCGAACAGAATCACCAGCCTTAGCTGTTGCTGATTACGATAATCAGCGCAGTGCCTATTTAAGCTCGACAGATGCGCCAGCTTCTTCAAGCTGCTTTTTAATATCTTCAGCTTCGTCTTTTGTTGCAGCTTCTTTAACTGTTGTTGGTGTATCTTCTACTGCACTTTTTGCTTCTTTCAGACCTAGCCCTGTTATTGCACGTACCGCTTTAATAACAGAAACCTTGTTGCCACCAAAGCCAGTTAATACCACATCAAACTCATCTTTAACAACAGCAGCTTCACCACCACCATCACCAGCAGCTGGTGCTGCAGCAACGGCAACCGCCGCTGATACACCAAATTTTTCTTCCATTGCAGATATTAGATCTACAACTTCCATTACAGACATATTGGAAATAGTTTCCAGAATATCATCTTTAGAAACAGCCATGACTTTCTCCAGATTTAAAATATATAGTTAAAATTATAAAGTAGTATTGGTTACTACGTGTCCGCCTGAACATCAAGCCCGCCTAAGCATTGGCCTGTTTTTGATCACGCACAGCCGCCACAGTACGAACCAGTTTCGCGTGTGGCTCGTTGAGGGTGCGAACAAATTTTTCGATCGGTGCTTTCATTACCGACATTAACATAGCCAGAGCCTGGTCACGGTTCGGTAATTTTGACAGAGTGTCAAGTTGTTCAACAGGCAGTATTTCGCCACCAATTGCAATTACCTTCGCGACAAGCCTGTCGTTGTCTTTTGAAAAGTTATTCACGAGTCGAGCGGCTGCACCGGGATCATCCTGTGAAAACGCCATAATCAGCGGTCCCACAAGTGAATCACGCATACACTCAAACTCAGTACCTTCAACTGCACGTTTTACCAGTGTGTTTTTGATAACACGTAGATAAACACCTTCATTACGCGCTTTAACACGTAAATCAGTCATTTCATCAACGCTTAACCCTCGATATTCAGCAGCAACTGCTGAAAGCGCACTGGCGGCAATTGTAGAAACCTCAGCAACAATTGATTTCTTGTCTTCAAGACATAGTGCCACTTTAGCTCTCCAGTTAAAGCCGGGAGCATTACAACCCCGACCGGATATTACAGACCATACAACATATATGATCCTCACGGTGCTCTCCTGAGAGATTCACCATCTACGTAGGACATTAAGCAGTGGCATTTAATATAAACGCCTCTGCACCTACGGTCTCTGACGACACCGATCGCTCGGCTGTCAAATTTATTATTACTACCTGGTAAATTGCCAGGCAGTAACAAATACATCATCTCAACAACTAACTGGCATAAACAGACTGATCCACTGCCAGACCGGGTCCCATCGTTGTTGAAACAGAAATCTTTTTAAGATAAATACCTTTTGCAGCTGTTGGTTTTGCCTTAATTAAATCGGCAAGCAGACTGTCAATATTTTCTTTTAACTGTGACACATCAAACTTAACCGTACCAACCGATGCATGCACAATACCGGCTTTATCAACGCGGTAGCGCACCTGTCCGGATTTCGCATTTTTGACTGCCTGCGCTACATTTGGTGTTACCGTGCCTACTTTTGGATTAGGCATTAAACCACGCGGTCCAAGTATCTGACCTAACTGACCAACAACACGCATTGCATCAGGCGATGCAATAACCACATCAAAATTTAGATTTCCTTTTTTAACTTCAGCAGCGAGATCATCCATACCGACAATATCTGCGCCGGCCTCCTGTGCTGCTTTTACGTTATCACCATCGGTAAATACTGCAACACGTACTTCTTTTCCGCTTCCATTTGGAAGCACTGTCGCACCACGTACAACCTGATCACTTTTCTTTGGGTCAACACCCAGGTTCACACTAACATCAACAGATTCGTTAAATTTAACTGTGGACAATTCTTTCAGTAAGGAAAGCGCTTCTTCAAGTGGATAAACTTTATCTCTGTCCACTTTTTCGTTGATTACTTTCACACGCTTCGATAGCTTAGCCATTATTTCACACCCTCTGTTTCAATGCCCATACTACGCGCACTACCTGCAATCGTGCGAACGGCTGCATCCATATCTGTTGCAGTTAAATCAGGCATTTTAGTCGTTGCTATATCTTCAAGCTGAGCACGATTAACTTTACCCACTTTATTGATATGTGGTTCACCACTACCTTTGGCAATTCCGGCTGACTTCCTCAACAATACTGAAGCCGGTGGTGTTTTTGTAATAAAGGTAAAACTTTTATCACTATAAACAGTAATCACAACCGGGATCGGCAGATCTTTTTCAATGCCCTGTGTTTTAGCATTAAACGTCTTACAGAACTCCATAATATTCACGCCGTGCTGACCCAGAGCAGGACCAACCGGTGGACTAGGATTTGCAGCACCAGCAGGTACCTGCAATTTTATATATGCTTCAACTTTCTTCGCCATCTTACTCTCCCGGGTGCAAACGCCGTACTCAGTTTCGGGCTCCCCATTCTATATTTTAAAAAACCACAGCTTTTAAGTCGTATTTTTATAGACTCAAAAACTTAAAATCTGGTACTCGTTTAACCCTTTTCAACCTGACTAAATTCCAGCTCCACCGGTGTTGAACGACCAAAAATCAATACAGCCACCTTAAGCCGATTTCGTTCATAATCCACTTCCTCAACCACGCCATTAAAGTCGTTAAAGGGGCCGTCTGTAACTCGAACTACTTCGCCCGGTTGATACAGAACTTTAGGCTTGGGTTTTTCAACACCTTCCGCAATAGCGTTAACAATCGCCATTGCCTCTTTATCTGTAATAGGTGCGGGCTGATCTTTTGTACCACCGATAAAACCCATAACTTTCGGTACATCTTTTACCAGATGCCAGGTCTCGTCCGTCATTTCCATTTCAACCAGAACATAACCCGGAAAAAATTTACGCTCAGAGCGACGCTTGGCACCATCTCTGATTTCCACTACTTCTTCCGTTGGTATCAGGATCTGACCAAAGCTATCCTCCATCTCGGCAAGACGAATATGTTCTTCCAGTGATGCCTTTACCTTCGCCTCAAAATTTGAATACGCATGCACCACGTACCAGTGTTTTGCCATGATTTATGCTCCCATTCCGGTTAACAGATGAATGGCATTGGCTAAAATCATATCAACAATCCAGAGAAATAGACCAATAATAACGACAGCAGCAATAACCATCATTGTGGTTTGAATGGTTTCCTGTCGCGTCGGCCATACTACTTTCCGAACCTCCATTCTCGCTTCATGCGCAAAACCAGCCACTGCCTGCCCTATATTTGTTGTATAAGCAATAGCAAGAGCAATACCTGCCGCAGTAACGATCCCTAATACACGGTATAAAAGTGACTCAGCCTCATACTTATAGAAACCGACAATACCCAGCACAAGAACCAGGATAGCCAGTACTAACTTGACTGTGTCCAGCTTATTTGAAACAACTTCTTCGGTCCTGGAGACCATTTATTTTCCACCTGCCTTAATAATGGCAGGCCAGGAGGGACTCGAAC
The DNA here is from genome assembly GCA_964466455.1 of uncultured Thiotrichaceae bacterium. Taxonomy (GTDB): domain Bacteria; phylum Pseudomonadota; class Gammaproteobacteria; order SZUA-229; family SZUA-229; genus S010-25. The sequence goes on along the minus strand of CAYXNL010000004.1, from coordinate 190 downwards.
CCCCAACCTGCGGTTTTGGAGACCGCTGCTCTACCAATTGAGCCACTGGCCTAACCGTGAAAGCGAAGAATAAATATTCTTCACTATACACTCATCTGAGTAATCTGTTTTCAGCGCACAGCTCAAAACAGAGAATTAATTACTCAATAATTTTAGATACCACACCGGCACCCACTGTGCGACCACCTTC
>CAYXNL010000003.1:0-72042 GCA_964466455.1 uncultured Thiotrichaceae bacterium | reverse complement strand
CGACACCCGCATCCCTGCGGCTGACGGTCTTGAACAATAAGTATCCTTTTCATCTGTTTCAGTAATAAATTTAGGGGTTCCTTAGAATCAACCATGCTATTATTATGCCTCAGAACGAATATAGCACAGCAGATGTGGCACAGAAATAATCCATACAGGGTGGCAGCGATGAATCTTAAAGTAATAGCACTGATAACAATTATCTTTTCACTGGCGCTTTTTCGTCTAATGCCTCATTTACCTAATGTATCTCCGGTGGCTGCGATGGCACTTTTTGGCGGAGCCTGCTTCACTGATAAGCGGCTGGCATTTATCGTTCCTTTTCTTGCTATGCTGTTCAGTGACATGATTCTTGGATTTCATCATACCATGTTATATGTCTATACCGGATTTGGGCTAACTGTGGTGATCGGTATATGGTTGCAGCATCACATGAAGGTGGTGAATATAGCCATGGCAACCGTGGTTTCCTCTCTGCTTTTTTTCCTGCTGACTAACTTTGGTGTCTGGTTTAGCTCCGCTTTATACCCGGCTTCCATGCAGGGCTTAGTGCAGAGCTATATTGCAGGTATTCCGTTCTTTCAGAACTCGCTGATTGGTAATCTTGTTTTTACCGCAATGATTTTTAGCGGATATGGATTATTGAAAAGTTCCATTCGTACCTTGCGTCAGGTGTAATTAAAGATTGTTTTCAGACTGTTTTTTATGGTTTTAACCCTGTTCCTTTATTTAACAGGCGTAATGCATACAGGTAGAAAATAGTAATAAAGACAAGTATTAAGGTGAAAGCAGTACTCAGTTTAATATCACTGATACCCAGAAACCCATAACGGAAGGCATCGACCATGTATAAAATCGGGTTGGCAAGCGAAACGTGCTGCCAGAAATCCGGCAGCATTTTTATGGAATAAAAAACGCCACCCAGATAGGTTAGTGGTGTTAATACAAAGGTTGGAACAATAGTGATGTCGTCAAAGTTTCTTGCGTGAACAGCATTAATGAATCCCGCGAGTGAGAAGAGTATTGATGTCAGAATAAAGACAGCAAAACTGATCAGGTAGCTGTGTATTTGTAGGTGGGTAAAAAACAGAGAAACGATCGTAACGGTAATACCGACAATCATACCCCGGGCGACACCACCGGATATAAAACCGATTAAAATGATATTGTTCGATAAAGGGGAAACCAGCATTTCTTCAATACTGTGTTGAAATTTAGCACTGAAAAAAGAAGAAACAACATTGGAGTATGCATTGGTAATCACGGACATTAAGATCAGTCCGGGAACAATATATTGCATATAGCTGTAGCCTTCGATATCTGAAATCTGTGACCCGATCAATCGACCAAAAATAATAAAATATAAACCAATACTAATCGCAGGTGGCAGTATTGTTTGTATCCAGATCCGGATAAAACGTAAAAATTCTTTAATAACAATAGTTTGCAGGGCAATTCTTTTCTCTGAAAATTTCATCAGTTGTCCGTAACCTTTAGTGTTTCCCTGCGTTTTAATTCTGCCAGAGGTGATTCAGACACGGGTGATCCAGACGGGGGTGATTCAGAAGTTTTAACTGGCTGTGGTCCAACCATAGACATAAATAGTTGCTCAAGGCGGTTGGTTTTGTTTTTCATGCTATAAATTTCTGCCCCACATTTTGTCAGCATATCAAAAACATCACTCAGTAACTGTGTTTTCTCAATATCTACTTCAAGCGTGGTGTCATCAATACAGCGCACCGTAAAGCTATCACAATGAGGCAGGCTGGTTATTTTTTTCCTGAGATATAGCACAAAAGTCTCCTGATGCAATCGGCTCAGTAAGGTTCGCATACTGGTTTGTTCAATGGTTATCCCGTGGTCAATAATGGCGATATTCTGACACAGTCTTTCTGCCTCTTCGAGATAATGTGTAGTGAGGATGATAGTTGTCCCCTGCCTGTTAGCTTCTATCAGAAATGCCCACATACTGCGGCGAATTTCAATATCAACACTGGCGGTTGGTTCATCGAGTATCAGTAACTGTGGTCGGTGCATCAACGCGCGGGCAATCATCAGACGGCGTTTCATGCCACCGGATAATTCCTTTGCCATCGTATGGCGTTTTTCCCACAGATCCAGTTGTTTTAAATACTGCTCCGCACGTTGTCGAGCCAGGCGACGATTGATGCCATAATAGCCAGCCTGATTGATAAGGATTTCTTCAATGGGTTCAAAAATATTAAAATTGAACTCCTGTGGAACCAGACCGATATATTTACGTGCGACAGCCGCATCAGTATCAATATCGTGACCGAAAACCTCTACTTTGCCGGCAGACTTCCTGACTAATGAAGTAATAATACCAATAACGGTTGATTTTCCGGCACCATTAGCGCCGAGGAGGGCAAAGAAATCACCTTTTTTTACCGTAAGATCAACGCCTTTAAGCGCAATAACGCCGTTGTTATAGGTTTTTTGTAGATTTTTAATTGTCAGCGCATTCATGGTAGGGGCTTGCTAAAATATTTAGCCTGGTTATTGTCATCTATATAAAGGTGATGTTACAGTGTTTGCTATAGTAATACGATCGTCTGATAATGAATTTTATGATAACTAGAATATCATATTCGGGCGTATATGTTGGATGAAGAGAGTAGCGTATGGGCACAAAAGGGGAAGGTAACCGTCAACGGATAATACAGGCAGCGGATACACTGTTTTATCAACACGGTTATAACCAGACATCGTTTCAGGATATTTCGGATGCTACGGACATTCCACGTGGTAATTTTTATTATTATTTTAAAACCAAGGATGATATTCTCGAAGCGGTGGTTCAGGCACGCGGTAAAACGTTTATTGAACAGCTACAGCGCTATGACAAGAGTACCGAGAACCCGCGGGAACGCCTGTTACTACTTGTTGAACTACTAAAAATAAATCAGGACAGTGTGCTGGTATCCGGTTGCCCGATAGGGTCATTAAGTACTGAGCTGGCAAAGGAGGAGGCTGACCTGCAGCAGAAATCCAGACTGGTATTTGAAGTCATTCTCGAATGGGCAGGCAAACAGTTTACAGCTTTAGAAATGAACAATGCCAGTGAACTGGCAATGGATATGATGGCACGTATGCAGGGGATTATTGTTATGGCCTGTGCCTTTAAAGATGCTGCCTTTTTACAGCGTAGCGTAAATGAACTGAAGCAATGGGTAAATAGAAAAACAGCTAACCCCTGAGTGTAAAGGTTGTAGTAGGGGTAACCAATAGCAACAAGAATCCCGTGAGGTACTGGTTATGGATGTATCAATGCAACAGACTTATCTGTCCGCTTTCCGCGGTAAGTTTACCTCGGTAATGCGCTGGCCGCAGCTGGATGAATTCTGGGTGATATTACGTGAGCTGGCAGATGATGGCTGGTATATATATGCCGTTGGGCAGGAACCACCACAAAGCGCTGTCACCAGACAACAGTTTTTAACTTTTATTACCGAAATAGACAGGTTACTACGTAAGGAACATGATGAGGATTACTGTGCAATAGTGTATATTGATAATCAGCAGCATCCTGAATTTATTAAAATTTTTGATCCGAATAATTTGGGTGTATCCTGCGGGTACAGTGAAAAACCGCCGCTGCCGGGCTGGATACTATCACGAATACCGCCTGTTGCACTGGAAGAGGCTCTTTACCCGCCCATGAACAGACAGCGTTGGTGGCAGAAAATATTTCAGTAAAAAATATGTGGAAAAGACGGGTGGTTGTTGAATTTTCTGTAAATTTATTTTATTGTGATCTTCTCTACTGATACATAGCAGGTATTGATGATGGATAAAATGGATCCGGCAATGAAAGCATTTTTTCTGTTTGTGGGTGCAATTTTATGGCTGGGAATATGGTTAACCGGTTTTGATGTGGTTAACTGGGTACTTTATTTACCGGCAATATTTTTTATATTCTCCGCGATAACTGGAATTTGTCCGGGACTAATTTTTTTCAGAGGAATATTCAGGGATAAAAAAATTGACTAGCGTGTTTTAATATCTGGGTTGGGTTTATTTAACTGTTCACGATTTTTTTTGTAACTATTGTAGCTTTTATCCGATTCCTTCATACAGTCATAGTATTCAGCTTTTGGTAATTTCTGGCATGACAACTCGTGCATAGACTGCGCTCCCTGGTACCAGTCCTGTGTGCTGCAGGCCGTAATCATGGTGGAACACAACAATAGAACGGGCATGATGCCTGTTATTATTCGATATTTCATCACTACTATACTGTTAACATAGAAATAAGTTCTGGTTTTGCGATGTACGATGGGATTCTACCATCTGGTAGTATCATACCATGAGCGGTGCGGTTAATTATTATTCCTGTTTACCGGGGTACAGGTCTTTCAGTGTTATTGACTTTCCATTTTGCTGGACAATGCGGGCATGACATCGGCTCAGTTTCCTGGCATTAGAGACACCACAGGAATGGGCGATAAGACCCACTTCATAACGGATATTATTAATATAGTTACATACACGTGAAGATTTCTGCTCAGCAACCAGGCCGTGTTGTAATTTTTTATCATGAGTGGTAATACCGGTTGGGCAGGTATTCTGATGACACTGCAAAGCCTGAATGCATCCCAGAGACATCATAAAGCCACGTGCTGAACTAATAAAGTCAGCCCCTACGCATAATGCCCAGGCGACTTCGGCCGGGTTAATTAATTTGCCTGAGGCAATTACCTTGATGCGTTCACGCAGACCCGCCTGTACAATATTGTCAATCGCGATAGGCAGGCTTTCCTGAATCGGCAGACCAACATAATCCATCAGACTCACCGGTGCAGCGCCCGTACCGCCATCGGCACTGTCGATGGTAATAAAATCAGGAGCGCTATGTTTTCCGCGTTTGTTAACCGCCTGGAAAAATTCTTTTAACCAGATGTCATCTCCCAGTACGGCCTTGAAACCAACGGGTTTGCCGGTAACTTCCCGTATATGATTAATCATATCAATAAGGTCATCATTTGTTCTGATTTCAGGGTGGCGATTGGGGCTGATAGAATCTTCACCAGCAGGTATACCGCGGATACGAGCTATTTCTGCGGTTACTTTTTTTCCCGGTAGAATGCCGCCTTTACCGGGTTTTGCACCCTGAGACATCTTTATTTCAAACATGCGGACATTTTCGTGTGCAGCAATTTTAGTTAGTTTTTCATCAGATAATTTGCCGTTTTCGTCTCTGACACCATATTTGGCTGTTCCAATCTGAAACACAATATCAGCACCACCTTCAAGATGGTAGGAAGACAGACCGCCTTCACCGGTATTCATCCAGGCATTGGCTTTTTTTGCACCATAGGATAAAGCCTGTATTGCAGGTTTGGAAATGGCGCCATAGCTCATCCCGGAAATATTAAAAAAAGAACAGGCTGTAAAGGGTTGTCGGGCAGAATCCCCACCAATAATAACCGGTTTGGCGTCAACCGCCTCCCTGCCAAGTGTTGGAAAGGCGGTATTAATAAATAAAATGGTACCGACCGGGCGTAGGTCACGTGTAGAACCGAAACCAACGGTATTCTCGATATTTTTTGCTGCACGATATACCCATGAGCGCTGGGCGCGATTAAAGGGCATTTCCTCCCGATCCATGGTAAAAAAATACTGACGGAAAAAAGTACCGAGGTGTTCGAAATAATAACGAAAATGACCAATAACTGGATAGTTCCGGCGGATGGCCTGTTTGGTCTGAGTAACATCCGCAATGTAAACACCAACAAGAAAAATAAGTAGCAGGCTGATGGTGATGAAAAATATTGTTGCCATCCATGCGAGTACTTCTATTCCGAATGATTCTGCTGAAAACATAAGGGTGGCCCCGGTATCTTAATTATGGAGACTCATGATTAATCAGTGTCTCCTTATCGTTATGGTACAATCGAACAGGTTCACGGGGAGGTATACAATACCCTGCTCTATATCGTGGTTACAATATCGTGATAACTATATTGTAACCACTTTTTTATTTTTCGCGTGTTTTTTCAGTTATTCTCTGTAATAAAAAAGCCCCGGAGTTACGGGGCTTTTAAAGAAAGAAAAGGGTATGTTCTGTTTTTAACCTTCATGTTCCATTTTTTTCATTTTATTGGCGCCACATTTACCTTCTTTTTCCATTTTTTTCATTTTATTGGTACCGCATTTACCTTCCTTTTTCATCATCTCCATTTTCTTCATTTCTTCTTTTTTCTTCAACTCTGCAGCACCACACTTGCCACTGGTCTGCTTCTTCATACTGGCAGCACATTTGTTACTTGCAATTTCCCGATAACTGGTTTTCAGGTTTTGCATTCCAAATGGATTGGTATCTGCTTTTGCTATTGGTGCGGTCATCATTGCTACAGCAAAGGCGGCTCCTATTGCCACAGAAAGGGTTCTTTTCGTCGTTTTATTTACCATTCGTTTTTCTCCAGAAAAATTAATATCATCCGCCAGGATGGGGGAATGAAACCTGAATAATTTCAGTCTACACGGTTCCGACAAAAAAAGACAAGCAGGAAAATAGCAAGTTCAGTCAATTGGAATAAAAAAATAATATTTTTTGCAGTAAATGTATATTATTGAAACGGGTAAAAGGGATACTTATTGTTCAGGACACGCTGTAAGTACCTCCATGTAAGCTCGACACCCGCATCCCTGCGGCTGACGGTCTTGAACAATAAGTATCCCTCTCATCCATCCTGTTAGTATCTCTACATTAGTCAGCGCTTTTCCAACTTTTTAAGGCAGTGTAGATAGGCTGTTTCATCCGGTGTACAGCCATTGTGTTGTGCCTGCCAGAGGCTTTCTCCCAGACATTCCATCATGGCGTGTTCTGCATCATGTGCGCTACCGTGCTGATAACACAGTTGCTGATATATATTTTTTATTCCAGCAGGTCGGTTGCCGCTAAGCTGTTCGTGCAGAGCAATATGCATGCTTAAATGTAGAAATGGATTACTTTCCCCATTTTCAACAGAAAAGTCTTTTTCCAGAGAAGATGGATCTTCCAGTAAAGCGTGGTATTCGGGATGAAGTTCAATAATGGTGGCAATGATGGATTGCATAGCGTCCAGTGGCTGCCCGCTGTGTTTTAATTGCCAGCAGTCATAAAATATCTGGCGCATTGGGTTATGGTTACTGTTAGGCATAGTACCGGGCAAGATACTGATCAAAACTGATCTGGTCGGTCTGTTCTATCTGTTGTTGCTGTTGTATGGACTGCTCAGCCAACTGTTTAAAAAAACGAATTTTCTCGGCAGGGAGGGATTGTTTTTTATAATACAGATAATGATGCTGTGACATACGTTTGGCATAATGATAAAAGCCCTCTTCATGTTCACGCATTTCAGCCAGCATTCTTGCCGAAGGTGTTAGATCCGGGTCATAAACGCTGGCAATCTGAGCCTTTACACTGGAAAAATAGTTTTCGCAGAAATTTGCCTGATCCAGCAATGTTGCAACGGTTTTCATTTCACGGCATAACTCACCTGCCCACTGTTGCAGGTTGATGGGGTGGTTATTGCGTTGCAGGGTAAGCCCGGGTTTGCGACCCTGATGAGCAACCAGCAGTAGATTCTGGTCAATGGTATTGATTTCGTTGCTGCTAAGTGGTGGGCTGTCGTGCAACAGGCAAAACAGCATAAAAACCTCGAGGAAATATAACTGCTCGGAATGAATGCCATGTGGGTCATAGGCATTAACATCAACGGAACGTAGTTCGATATAGGCAATGCCGTGTTTTTTCAGGGCATAAGCCGGGCTTTCATTGGTGTGCAGCAGCGGTTTCGGGCGCACGGTACTGTAATACTCATTCTCTATCTGTAGAATATTGGTGTTCAGTTGGCGGTATTCACCGTTTACCTTTACGCCGATTTTCTGGTACGCTGGATTCGGGGTACGAATGGCGCATTGCAGACTTTCCGCATAACAGTCTACGGAATCATAACAGGCCTTAATGCCTGCCAGGTCTTCCTTGTTATTTTGATAACCGATATTACCCAGACGCAATGAAGTGGCGTAGGGTTCATAACAGGTATTATCATTAAACTCCTGTAACAGTGTTTTTTGTCCGTTAAGAAAAGATTTACATACAGCGGGTGAGGCACCGAACAGGTAGGGGACTAACCAGCCATAACGCAGCAGATTCCTGACCAGCCCCATGTAGTGATCGGAAATAAAATCCTGTAGTTGACCCGAGCCTCGTTCCAGTTGCTGAAAACAGCACCAGAATTCTTCAGCATAAGAATAATTAAAATGTACCCCGGCAATGACCTGCATGGCGCGACCGTAACGCAGCCCCAGCCCTTTGCGATAAATTGTTTTCATCTGTGCGGCGTTAGAACGTCCATAACGAGCCAGTGGAATACTGGTTTCACCGGCAACCACGCAGGGCATACTGGTTGCCCAGAGAATTTCATTATCGAGGTGGCGATAGACAAAATGCTGAATATCATCGAGTGACTGAATTACCTCATTAACTGAATCACATGGCGGCGTGATTAACTCTGCCAGTGCTTCTGAAAAGTCGGTGGTAATCATGGGATTGGTTAGCATCGAACCCCATGCCGCAGGCGAAGGGTGTTGTGAAAGTCCGCCATCAGGGGATACCCGCAGGCTTTCTTTTTCCAGTCCGATTTTTGAACCGGACAGGGTTTCTTCTTTACCCGACTGGCGGATTTTTGCCAGGCGCTGGTGTAATAAATCGTACAAAATGCTATTCTCTGCTGTATTAATCCAGAACGTGTGAGACCAGGCCATCAGCCAGTTTGGGCTCAAACCAGGTTGATTTTGGCGGCATTACTTCACCTGCGTCCGCAACGGCCATTAAGGCGTTCATACTGGTTGGAAAGAAGGAAAAAGCAATCGCCATCTCTCCGCTATTAACCCGTTTTTCCAGTTCAGCAAGGCCACGAATACCACCGACAAAGTCGATACGGTTATCTGTGCGCGGGTCAGAAATGCCTAAAACCGGTTCAATTAAATGATTAGCCAGCAGGCTGACATCAAGCGACTGCACCGGGTCATTGGGAATCAATTGTGGGTGAATTGTCAGACGATACCACTGACCATCCAGATACATACCGAATTCTGTTGCCCTGGTTGGATGAACCGCTTCATTCTCTTCTGTTACATTAAATGACAGTTGGGTTTTTTCCAGTACCTGCTGTTTAGTTAAACCGTTTAAGTCGGTAATAACACGGTTATAATCGAGAATATTCATCTGGTTATGCGGGTAAATTACCGAGAGAAAATAATCACTGTTCTGGTTACCATTACCACCACGGCTTTTGGCAATTCGTGAAGCGGAAGCAGAACGGTGGTGACCATCTGCAATATACAAAGCGGTCATGGCATCAAATCCTGCCGTAATTTTTTTGATAGTATCATCGCTATCAATTTTCCAGAAAGTATGCTGTACGCCATCGTCGGCGGTTACATCAACCAGTGGCCGCTGCCGGGTGGTTGTTGCCAGAATGGCATCCATATCTGGCTGTGATTTGTATGCCAGTAATACCGGGCCGGTTTGCGCGTTGAGTGCTTCAATCTGACGTACGCGGTCATCTTCTTTTGCCGGGCGGGTAAATTCGTGCTTGCGAATACGATTGGTATCGTAATCGGCAACGCAAGCGGTCGCGACCAGACCAAGCTGGATATGATCGTTCATAATTAGACGGTAAACATAGTAACAGTCTTTGTTTTCGCGCATCAAAATACCTTCGTCCAACATTTTTCTCAGGTTTTCTGCTGATTTTTCATATACTTCCGGGTCATAGGGGTCGATACCTTCCGGTAGGTCAATTTCAGCTTTGGAGATATGAAGGAAGCTCCACGGACGCCCCTTTACCTGTTCACGGGCTTCGACAGAATTCAGTACATCATAGGGTGGTGCAATGACTTCTTCTGCACGTTCAGGAACAGGACGTAAACCGGCAAAGGGGCGAATTAAAGACATGGTAACTCTCGGTGAAGTAAAAAGTGGTGCGATTATACAATGTCAGTTATCTGTCAGCAGCTTTTTTGCTGTTTCCTGAGTGTCAGCCAGGGAAGATATTAGTGGGCAATGATCTATGTCCATATTTATCTTGCAGTTATTGATCTGTTTTTCAAGTACAGTCGCCATGATTTGCAAATCTTTTATCTTTTCGGTAATTAATGCGTATTTGTGTTCAGCAATGGCACGGGTTTGTGCGCAGTTACCGTCATCAAGTTTCAGTAAACGAGTAATTTCCGCCAGACTGAACCCCAGCTTTTTAGCGCGTTGAATAAAGCGGATACGATTAATCGTCGATTGTGGATACACGCGAAAACCGGAAACCGGTTTTTCCGGTTCCTCAATTAATCCAGTACGCTGATAGTAGCGTATGGTTTCAATACCTATCCCGGCCAGCCGGGCGGCAATGCTAATCGTTTTTTTTGCAGTCATGATTTTTTCTGCTATTAGTTGTGTGCTTTTTTATGGGTAATACCGAGAAATTATGACCTGTCTAAATAACCAGGGTTTAATCATATTGTATTTATATTGTATTTTTGCCGTTTATTTTATTACTATAAGCGCGTTTTATTGTAATAATATACGTAGAGTATTCCTCTGCTTTGAGATAAAAATAGTTTTTGATAAAGTCTAAATTCAAGATATTCAAGTACGACTTGATCAGAAGTTCCCTGATATTACCTGCTTATTAAGGTAAGGAGTAATCAATGCCCCTGTTAACCGATTGTGATCTGTCCAGTCTTGAAATTCCGCTAGAACGCGATGGTTTTATGCGTGAGTTATTACGGCAACTGTCCGGTACATTGCAGGATGTAGTCGGTGTGGAAGAAGCCGCCGGGTTTGTTTCCATTGTCGGCCAGAGCATGGGAGATGCAATCAATCAGGATTATTGTCGGGCCTTGAACGTGTCCAGTCTTAACCGTGAACAGGTTGGCGCTGTGCTGGCTGATTTTAAGCAGCGTATTCAGGGCGATTTTAAAGTTGTTTCACAGGGGATAGACAAGATTGTACTGGAAAGCCAGTCCTGCCCCTTTGCAGAAAAAGTCATTGGACGGCCCAGTCTGTGTATGATGACATCAAATGTGTTTGGTATCATTACTGCGGAGAATCTAGGCTATGCAAAAGTCCATCTGGCACAAACCATAGCCAATGGTGATGCGGGCTGTCATGTAATCGTGTATCTGTCCCATACCGATGAAGCGGATGCGGTTTCGGGTATTGAGTATTACAAAAGCTGATGCAGGCATCTGAATTTCTTTTTCTGGCTGATCTGTTGCCTGAGGGCATGCTGATGGTAAGCGCTGAGGGGGAAATCCTGGCGATCAACCGTGCCGCTTCACGTATTTTACAACACAGCGCCGAAGAGCTGACAGGCATTAATCTAGCTGAACTAACCAATCTGTCATCCACTGAGATCCGTTCTCGACTACGACCCTGTACCCGTTCTCGAACCCCGATGAGACTGGCATTAATGTGTGCGCACGCTAACCGCGAATCACCTATGTCGAGTTGTGAAGGTTTTCTGTTGGTACCGAGTCAGAATGAACAGTCGGCACAGATTATATTACGGATGAAGCCGGTCGGTTCACGGGCAAATACCTTTATTGCACTAAATCGCGAAATTGACAAGCAGAAGCGGTTGCTCAGGAAGCTGGAACGTAGCCGTGAGCGTCTGCGCCTGAGTGAGGAAAATTTGTCTATTACGCTGAATTCTATCGGTGATGCGGTGATGGTTACGGATCAGGCAGGCAATCTGACCCTGTTGAATCCGGTTGCCGAGCAGTTAACCGGCTGGTCTAATAATGAGGCAAAAGGCTTACCGGTTAAAACAGTTTTCCCTATTATTGATGCCAGTACTCGGGCGTCAATCGAAAATCCAGTTGAAAAAGTCATTGCCACCGGTAAAACGGTTTACCTGAGCAACCACACCACATTAATAGCCAGAGACGGGTGTGAGTACCAGATTGCCGATTCTGCTGCGCCGATTCGCAATGGTGACAATGCTGAGGTTCAAGGTATGGTGCTGGTGTTCAGTGATGTTACGGAACGGTACCGGTTGCGAGAGATGAATGCCAGAAACCAGCGTAATTTACAGGCGATTATGGACCATTCCCCGGCCATCGTTTATGCAAAAGATCTTGCCGGGCGTTATATTTTTGTTAACCGGCAGTATGAAACGCTGTTTCATACTGCGCATGAAGACATTATTGGTAAAACAGATAAAGAAGTTTCTTCTTCCGGTCGTAACGATGTGTTTTTCAGTGATGATGAAGCCATTATTGCAAACGGGAGGAGGATAAAATCTGAGGAAACTATTTTGCATAATGGGGGTGTGCATCATTATATATCAGACCAGTTTCCGCTATTTGACAGCGAAAATAAAATTTATGCCGTCTGCGGTGTTTATACCGATATAAGCAGACGTAAACAGGCGGAGAAAACGCTACAGGAAAGCGAGAAAAAATATGTTACTCTGTTTGAAAAATCAACCGATGCGTTGCTTATTCTTGAAGAAGGACGATTTGTTGACTGTAACCAGGCAATGGTCAGCATGCTGGGGTATGCGGATAAAAAGGCCGTATTGCAAACTAGTCCCTCCGATCTATCACCACCGCTACAACCGGATGGTAGAGAGTCCATTGAAAAAGCCAATGAAATGATGGCTATTGCCAGGGAAAAAGGTAGTCATCGTTTTGAATGGGTACATAAGCGACAAAATGGTCAAACCTTTCCGGTAGAAGTTTTGTTTACGGCTATTCCCTTCGGTGATGAAACCGTATTGCATGCGGTATGGCGCGATATTAGTGAGCATCAGCGAACTGAAATTGCCCTGCGTCGGACACAGAAAATGGAGGCAATCGGCCAACTGACAGGAGGTATTGCCCATGATTTTAATAATATTCTTGGTATTATACTAGGGAATCTTGATCTGCTTGAGCCGCATATTGAAACTGATGAGGAAATACAGAAAAGGATAAAGGGCATTCGCCATGCAGCGCAACGTGCTGTTGATCTTACCCGGCAGTTACTCGGGTTTTCGCGCAGTGATGTATCCAGTTCGGCGGTTACTGATATTAACCGGCGGATTAAAGACATGAGTAATTTAATCGCCCGTTCGTTAACACCGCAGGTGGAAATTGAACATAATTTCTGTCAGCCGATATGGCTAACGGAAATTTCCTCCGGTGATTTTGAAGATGCCTTGCTAAACCTTATTATTAATGCCAGTGACGCAATGAAAGGGCGCGGTTTGTTAACCATAGAAACCGCTAATGTTGTACTGGATGAAGATTATTGCCGCTATGACCCAGAGGTGATACCTGGGCAATATGTTGAGCTAGCGGTGAGTGACAATGGGGAAGGCATGTCTACAGAGGTTCAGGAACGTGTTTTTGAACCTTTTTTCAGTACAAAAAAACAGGGCAAGGGAACCGGTTTAGGTCTGGCGATGGTGTTCGGTTTTGTAAAACGCTCAGCTGGCGCCATAAAGGTTTATTCAGAACAGGGTATTGGCTCAACCTTTCGAATTTATCTACCACGTGTCCGTCAGGAAAAAGAAGAACAACCGAAACCTTCTCCCTCCCGCACGGCTTTCCCCAAAGGGAATGAAACCATTCTGGTTGTTGATGATGAACCTGGATTGGTTGAGCTGGTTGAAGAGACATTATCCCGGCAGGGTTATCGGATTATTACTGCCAGTAACGCTGCGCAGGCATTGACGAAATTTGAAGAAGAATCATCCATTGATCTATTGTTTAGTGATGTTGTTATGCCGGGTGGTCTAAATGGATTTGAACTGGCAGAAAAGCTGACGACATTGCAGTCGTCACTTAAAGTATTATTAACCTCCGGTTATACGGAAAAAGCCATCGCACGCAATGGCCAGTCACGGTTCAGAGCGAATCTGCTTAATAAGCCGTATACCCAGATTGATCTGAGTATGAAAATCAGAGCATTACTTGATCACTAAACAACCTGCGATTACACCGTAATCTGTTCGACTCGGACTGAATGAAAGATTGCTTAATGCAGCAGTAATGACGGATATATGAAAGTATTAAAGTGGATATTTATTTTTCTGATTATATTAATACTGGCTATTATTACTGGCCTGGCATATCGTGCGGCTATTGTTCAATCATTATTACCGTTACTGGCAGAAGAAAAATTATATCAGGCAGGTATTCGTCTGCAGCAATTAAAAATAGATAAAATTGGTGGACATCAAACACAAATTTCTTCACTAATCTTTAATCTGAATCCGGTTGATCAGACAGCATCTTCGGCAGTTTATCAAGTGCGGGTAAAAGGGATAAAGCTGCAATACAGTAATCAGGATCTGTTTATTGCTGCTCAGGGTAAAGTGGTTATAGATAAAATAATGATCAGAGACTTGCAGATAACAAAACTTACCACGCCAAAAAAGACATTCTCCAGTTTAACATCGGGGATGGCCGTAGCCAGTAATGCATCAGTCCCTGCTGATAAAAGTAGGCAGAATGTTCCCGCCAATATAAAACCGTCTACTAATAAAATTGCAGCGAAAAAACGCCCGTTAGTTTCACAATCTGTAGTATTGCGGCAGCTATTCAGGCAGTTTCAGACTAACTGGCGAGAAAAAATACCCTTTAAGCAGCTTTATATTGATACATTACAACTACATGGAAACCCTTTTAAGGGGTTCAATAACCGGCGTATTAGCCTCGATTTCCATAAAATAGAAACCGCAAAAGAAAATACAGAGCTATCACTAAGATTAAATATACCTGACCTGCCAGAGGAATTAACAGTAAAAATTTCTTCAGCGAATACCATCAGTATCAATCTGGATCAATCGCGTACGGCATTATTACATATTATCCTGAGTGACAAAGTAATCAGGGCTGAATATCAGCTTAATATACAGAAAATAATAAAACTGTTACAAAAACTGGATTTTATGGATATAAAAAACAGCAGGCTATCTGCTGGTAGAAAAGAACAGGTAACAAAAGAGCAGATAACAAAAGAACGGGTAACAAAAGAACGGGTAACAAAAAAACAGGTGGCGGCATTTATTATTGATCCGATCAGTGGAAAAATAACTCTTCCTGTTGCTATGTTGCTACAGGATGGTATGCCACCTAAAAATCAGCGCATAAATAATGCAGATAAAAATATTATCAGGGAAAAACAATCTGCTCGTAAAGAGCTTGCGCTGGTTACATTAACAGGTAATCAGATTCGATGGCAGGGTGGTGGTGTTGAGCATCCTGAGGCGAGTTTTATTTTTAATATTAACGCCTTAAAAAATGGCTCGCAAATTGTCCTGCATCGTGGCAGTTTTATTCGCTATAAAAAGCTGGATATTGACGATACACAAATAAAGAATGCGGTAATTAAGCTGTATGGGAATATTGATATTAATCCGGCTAATGAAAAAAACGCAGCCTATGGTAGTGATACTGCCTTTGCTATAAATATTGCAAGTAGATCGATTCTGGCTCTTCAGCGTTTTACTAATGGCAGGTTAATTCAGCTAAAAGGCAGGGATGTTATATTGCATATTACTAAGGCTAATGAAAAAATAAAATTTAATGGCCATTTATTTTCTGCCGAGTTACCGGCAAAGTTTAGCTTTAACGGCAGTCACAATATTCAGCATAATCATGGTATGCTGACAATTGATACAGACAGGGAAATTAAGCTGTCTGCTGATTCAGACAGACTGAGCCGGCTTGTTAAACCGTGGCCTTATCTTGTGGATATCATAAGCGGCAGGGTTGCTCTTCATGCCTCTATGCAATGGTGGGCAAATAAACCTTTTCAGCTGTCAACCCGGTTACAGATGAAAAATGTGGGTGGTTTTTATCAGCAAATCGTGTTCTCAGGGTTAAATACGGTGCAGAATTTTAATATACTGCCGGTATTGCAAACGGTGAAATCTATGCCAGAAAAACGTATTGGTCATACCGGTTTAATCCGGCTGAAACACCTTGATAGCGGTGTATTAATCAGTAATATTCATCTGCAACTTGTGTTGAATCATGAAAAAAAATATTACCTGCCGGTTATTACTCTTCATAACCTGGAAGGTCATATTTTTGATGGACGTTTTTATAGCAGAAAGATAACGCTGGATTTTAATCATCCGGTAAACCGGTTTACCCTGAAAATACGTAATATTAATTTAGCTAGCATTGCCCGATCACAGCCATTACCGGGGTTATCTGTTGATGGTAAACTCGATGGCGTATTACCCATTGAATTAAATCAACAGGGTATTTATATTCATCAGGGTTATTTTGATAATGCAGGCAGAAAAGGGTATATTCGCTATCAGCCGAAAACTGGCAAAGGACAAATTTCAACCAGCCCGCTGTCAACTATTGTGTTAAAGGCATTGCGGGATTTTCGTTACAGTAAACTGGCGGCTAATTTGTCCTATACTCCGGATGGCAGGATGAGTGCGGCACTCCATCTGGCAGGAGTCAGCCCCGAGCTGGGTAAGAACCAGCGGGTGAAGCTGAACATTAATACACAACAGAATATAAAAGACCTGCTTAAAAGCTTACGCTATACACAGGGCCTGAATGACAGTATCGACGCAGCCGTTAGAAAAAAATATCATTAGTCGGTCAGGCCCGACAGTAAAACTACGATGGAAATACTTATATGAAATTACCGGTTTCTTTTTTTCTACTGTTTTCCCTGGTCGTTCCTGTTTTACTATATGGTTGCTCGCCAACGGTTAAGGTGGAGGCACCGGATAAGCCCATAACCATTAATCTCAATATAAAAATCCAGCAGGAAATACGGATAAAAGTGGATAAACAGCTCGATAATGCGTTTAATAAAGACAGTGGGTTATTCTAATGAATAAAGTTAACAGAAACTTATCATTCTCTTTTATGGCCTTTTTTCTGCTGGTTTTTTCCAGCTATGCGATGGCTATTGATTTACACACTGCCAAGCAACGGGGGCTGGTTGGTGAAACGACCAGTGGTTATCTTCAGGCGGTAACCGTGCCTAATAGTGAGGTGAAAGCCCTGATACAGGATATAAACCAGAAGCGAAAGCAATTGTATGAAGCAATTGCCCGACGCAATGGAACCACTGTTGCTGCTGTTGAGGCACTGGCGGGTAAAAAAGCCATTGAGAGGTCAAAACCCGGTATGTATATAAAACCGGGAGCAAGCTGGCAGAAGAAATAAACGTTAATCAGACGTTCCTTAACAACTACCGATAGTTGCCACTGCCTGCGTAATGACAATATTAACCGGATCTCTGGGTATAACTGTATGAAGCTGTTTTATTCCCCACCATTTTTTTCTGTATTACGATTGCATCATTCCGTATTTATATCTATTTTTCTATTTGCCGCGATAGCCCTTGTATCCGCTCCATCGCATGCCCGTGCTGGAGAGAAAAAGACATATCAATCGGGTGTTCCGGTAACTGAAATTCAGGTTATGAGTGGCTCTATCAGCCTGATTACCACAGTACAGGGAGTGATTGAAACGATGCATGCGCCACAAATTTCATCCATGGTATCGGCTGAGGTGGTAAAGGTTAATGTCGATGAAGGCGACAAGGTAGTGGCCGGGCAGGTGCTGGCTCAGATGGATAGTGAACGTTTTAGACTGAATAAAATGGCGGCTAAAGCGAATATCGAAGGTTTGCAGGCGCAACTGGAAAATCAGCAGCTATTGCTCAAACGTGACCAGTCTTTATTTAAAAAGAAGACAATATCCGATTCAAAACTGGACGCATCAAGAACGCTTGTCAAACAAACTCAGGCGCAGATCAGGCAGGCGAAAGCACAGCTTAATATTGCCAGTTATGAACTCTCACATACGCGTATCGTTGCACCCATTTCCGGGGTAATACAGAAACGTTCGGTATCGAAAGGGGACTATATTAACCCGATGTCACCCTCAGGCAAGCCACTGTTTCAGATTATAGATACGCATCATGTGAGGGCCAGACTGTACTTTCCTGAAACACTGGCAGATGAAATTAAACCGGGTATGGGTGTTGCCCTGAACAGAGGTAAAGATAGTCTGAAGGCGAAAATCACACGTATCAGACCTATGCTGGAGCAGCAGAACCACTCCCTTCAGGCGCTGGTAGAATTTAACAACAGCAAACAGTGGAAACCGGGTGAATCTATTACAGCATCAGTGGTACTGATGCAACATGATCATGCTGTTATTGTTCCACAGGCGGTGCTGGTGCAGCGTCCGGCTGGTTTTGTGGTGTATCAGTTAGATAATGGCAGGGCGGAGGAAAAGCCGGTAGTCATCGGTATTCGGCAGGGCAGGCGAGTTGAAATTAAAACTGGCCTTAAAGCGGGTGTGCATATTGCACTCGATGGCGCTGCCTATCTCAGTAACGGCGTGCGTGTTCAAATTCAGCGCAATGAGCCACAGGTAAAAATACGATCGCACAAAGCTAATCGTGTTGCCCCGTCAGGTAAGCAATAATGAATCTGCCTGAGCTGTCGATCAGACAGTATGTGCTGACTACCATGTTAAGTCTGGTACTGGTTTTGTTTGGTGTAATCAGTTATCAGCGCATTGGTGTTGACCGGCTGCCAAAAATTGATTTCCCTATGCTGTCTATCGCCACAGTACTGCCAGGTGCTGACCCGGATGTGATTGATGCCTCGGTAACCAATGTCATTGAGTCGGCGGTAAACGGTGTTTCGGGGATAGAAAGTGTTCAGTCTTCCTCACTTGCCGGGGTTTCTGTTGTCGTCATACAGTTTGAGCTGAAAAAGAATATTAATACTGCCTTTAATGAGGTACAGGCCAAACTGAATGAAGTATTACAACAACTGCCAGCCGATGCAAAAACACCGGTACTAAAAAAAATTGAGGCTGGTTCGCAACCGATAATGTGGCTGGCGCTACAGGGAGATAATACCCTGCAGCAGTTAAATGTATATGCCCGTAATGTTATTAAAAAACGTCTCGAAACCATCAGTGGTGTAGGTGATGTGGTAATTGCCGGTGAACGCAAACGTACTATTCGCATTGAACTAAATATTAAGCGGATGGCGGCATTAGGTATTACGGTAAATCAGGTAATACAGGCTTTTGGCCGGGAACATATCAAATTACCGGGTGGTTTTTTAACCAGTGGAAACCAGGAGCGTGAGCTCAAACTCGATCTGGAATATCATCATGTGGCCAACCTTGGCAAACTGATTGTCGCCTACCGCGATCATCTACCCGTTTATCTGAAGGAAATTAGCCGGATTAAAGACGGGCTGGAAGATTTTCGTCGTTACGCCAGTTATAACGGTAAACCTGCTGTAGGGCTGGGGTTGATTAAAATTTCAGGCAGTAATACGGTGGCTATTATTAACGAGGCCAAAAAACGTTTACGAACGGAAATTTTGCCACAGTTACCACCGAGCATGAAGTTACATATTGTGGTTGATGATGCCAGCCTGATTACCGCTATTATTGATGGATTAAAGTCTCATCTGTTTGAGGGTACATTACTGGCGGCGCTAGTGGTGTGGCTGTTCTTACGTAACTTGCGCTCAACACTTATTGTTGCTACGGCGATCCCGGTATCCCTGCTTGGCGCCATTGCGGGTATTTATTTTGCCGGTTATACCTTTAATACCATGACCATGTTAGGTCTGCTGTTACTAATCGGGGTAGTGGTGGATGATGCTATTGTGGTGCTGGAAAATATATTCAGGCATATGGAGGAAGACCCGGATGCACCGGCAGATGTATTAGCCGAAAAAGGTACATTACAGGTAATCTTCGCTGTTATGGCCTCGACGATAACCCTGGTTTCCCTGTTCGGTGCAGTTGTATTTATGGGTGGAATTATCGGGCGCTTTATCAGTTCTTTTGCGGTGGTAGTGGTTATTGGCGTTATCATTTCACTGTTTGTTTCACTAACATTGACGCCTATGCTATGTGCCCGCTTTCTGCGTGTGCGCAAACGTCATGGCCATCTGTATCGTTTACTGGAAACCGGCTTTCACGCCATGGACAGTCACTATCAGAAAATACTGCATTTTGTGATTCGCAAGCGTGTGTTTGTTCTTATTCTTGCCGCACTGGTGGTCTATAGCAGTGGCTGGTTTATGGGGCAGCTGGGTAAAGGCTTTATGCCAGATGAAGATGAGGGGCGATTTATTGTTTCCATCAAAACGCCTCTTGGTTCCAGTATCGACTATACCCGTGATCGAATGCAGCAGGTGGAGAAAATTCTCAAAAAAGACACTGAAATACGCGGTCTGTTCAGTACCATTGGCACGGGTGATCGTGGTCAGGTGAATCAGGGACAAATATATGTCAGCCTGATACCACGACAGCAGCGTAAGCATAATCAGGTTGAAATTATCAAGCGTGTGCGACAGGAAATGGCAACGGTGGCAGGCATTAAAGCCTTTGCCGCACCGGTACCGATTGTCGGCGGGCAACGCGGCGAGCCACTGCAATTTGTGCTGAAAGGTCCGAACCTTGATAAGGTTGCCGCATTATCAAAAAAACTAACCAGAAAACTACAGCAAATTCCTCAAATTGGAAAACTTGATACTGATCTGGAACTAAATATGCCCCAGACGGTACTTAGTATTGATCGGGAAAAAGCCTATAGCGTTGGTCTGGATACCCGTACCATCGCCAATACCCTGCGTGTGCTGGTAGGGGGTATGGATGTAGCAAAGTATAATGATGATCCGGGTGATGGTGAGCGTTACGATATTCGCCTTAAGGCTGGCTCGGGTTTGCATCATGCCAATGACCTGAAGCAGATCTATTTGCGTAACCATCGTGGTCAGCTGGTACGCCTGGATACGGTCGCCAAACTGACATCGAAGTTGGGTCCGGCGGTGATTGGTCGCTATAAATTGCAGTATGCGGCAACTTTTTTTGCTACCCCGACCATTGCCGAAGGGGATGCGGCAGAAATTGTATTAAAAGTTGCCAAATCGATGTTGCCGACTGGCTATCGGGTTGAGCTGATTGGTCGCGCCAAGGCATTCAGTAAAACGGTTGGTTATGTGATGTTTGCGATTGTCACGGGTCTGATCCTGGTTTACATGACACTGGCCAGTCAGTTTAATTCATTTATCCAGCCGTTAATTGTAATGACTGCCCAGCCGCTGGCGGTTATTGGCGGGGTATTCGGGCTCTGGCTGATGCATCAGACATTAAATATTTATTCCATGATCGGCATGGTGTTACTGATTGGCCTGGTGGCGAAAAACTCTATCCTGTTGATTGATCTAACCAATCAGTTACGCGCACAGGGGAAAAGTGTCAATGCAGCCCTGCTACAGGCCTGCCCGATAAGAATGCGACCGATACTGATGACATCACTGACGATTATTATTGCTATGCTGCCAGCAGCAATGGGGATCGGTGCTGGTTCAGATACCAATGCACCACTTGCGATTGCTGTAATCGGTGGAATGTTTAGTTCAACCCTGCTCACGCTAATCGTTGTACCGGTGGTATATTCGCTGGTTGAAAACGGCCTGATTCATATTCGAGACTGGTCGCAGAAGCGGGGTTAAAGTTTCCAGCAGCCCGCCTTTTATCCACTGTGTGTATGTCCAGGGTAGTTTATAGCTGGGAGAGATAATCTGATACGGATATGGCAGTAGATGGAAATTCGCGTAATATTTTTTTATCTTGAGTAACTAATTTTGTATCAAAATGATGCGCGAGTGCTACGAATTCACAGTCGTATGATGAGCAGTTACTTTCATCTATGAGTGTGAGTATCTGTGATGATGAAACGTCATATTCATTTTGAATTATAATTGACTCAGCGGTATCTTGAATCTGCATTGCTTTTTCCAGGCGGATAATCTTCTTTCTAAGGTAAAGCGCCATGACGTTACGAAATTCACTTTTCCAAAGTATGGGAGCAGCCCAGTCAGGATCAATTTTATAAAGGCTTTCAACTGAATCTGTATATGAAGTCGGGAGTAGAAGATAAGAAATAATATTAGTATCAGCGATAATCATGGCCTTCCTTCATTTATGGCCTGGTCAATATCTTCCGCTGTAATGGTGTTAGGTTTAATTTGGGAGCGAATAGCCTGAATCGTGCTAAGTCGTTCATCTGGGCTGATTCGTTTAGGAAACAGGGAGCGTTTAAGACACACAATAACCTCGCTATTGATGCTCCTATGGTGTTGTTTTGCAATGTTTTTTATCTCATCGTAGAGATCATCGGGGATATTCTTTATGGTTAAAGCAGGCATATATAAAGTCTCCATCAATTGCGCATGGTTGCATTATGGTTGCGAAATGCAGTGTAGTCAAGTGGAGCCGTGTAAAGCTTATTATCGTGCAGGATACGTCCACTTCAGTCAACACTCAGGCCCAAGGTAATTCTTGAGTCAAAAAGGCAGACCGGATTATATTTCAGTTTTCTGTCTGTACTCACACAAATCTTCAATAATACATGAGCCGCAACGTGGTTTGCGCGCAATACAGGTATAACGTCCATGTAGAATCAACCAGTGATGGGCGTTATGCAAAAACCCATCTGGGGTAACTTTTAGTAATTTCTTTTCAACCTCCAGTACATTTTTCCCGGTTGCGATTTTGCTGCGGTTGGCGACGCGGAAAATGTGGGTATCCACGGCAATAGTCGGGTGATTAAAAGCAGTATTTCTAACCACATTTGCCGTTTTTCTACCAACACCGGGCAGAGCTTCCAGGGCTTTCTGGTCATCGGGTACCATGCTGTGATGTTGTTCAATAAGCAGTCGGCAGGTATTTATAATATTCTTTGCCTTGGTGTTATACAGGCCGATCGTTTTTATATATGATTTTAAATCGTTTTCTCCCAATGCAACCATAACTTCCGGGGTATTCGCCACAGTAAATAATTTTTCTGTGGCTTTGTTGACACTTTTATCGGTTGCCTGGGCCGAAAGAATCACGGCTATCAGTAATTCGAAGGTAGAGTGGTAATGAAGCTCAGTGGTGGGTTCTGGGTTTGCCTGCTGTAGTCGTGAAAATATTTCGTGGCGTTTATGTCTGTTCATTAATATTTTACAGCGGTGTTATCTGTCTACCTTATGTGGTTACCTTGCTGTATTTACCTACATTGCACTGCTGCTTCGGTTGTAGTGGTGAGTTTTATGCGAGCCGCTTTGCGTTGGGCCTGGCGTTTGTCGATGATGTTTTTCAGTGCAATTAGCAGCCCGAGTCCGATAAAGGCACCGGGTGGCAATATGGCTAGCAAAAACCCCGGATAGTGAGGGATGACGGTTAAGGTGAGTGCCTTGCCGTATTGCCCAAACATTAACTGAGCATTGGCAAACAGCGTACCCTGACCAATTAGTTCACGCATACCACCGAGTACCACCAGAACCAGAGTAAAGCCTAATCCTGTCATAAAGCCATCCAGAGCAGAATTCAGCACATTATTCTTTGAAGCAAAGGCTTCGGCACGACCGATAATGGCGCAGTTGGTAACAATCAGTGGAATAAAGATACCCAGTACCAGATAAAGTTCATGCCACCAGGCGTTCATGATTAGTTCAATACAGGTGACGATGGAGGCGATAATTAGTACAAAAATTGGAATACGAATCTCTGATTTTAACCAGGGGCGAATCAGAGATATGCTGCTATTGGACAGCACCAGTGTAAGCAGAGTAGCAAAACCCAGACCGAGGCCATTAACAACGGTACTTGAAACAGCTAATAACGGACACAGACCGAGTAGCTGTACCAGTGACATATTATTGTTCCACAGGCCGTTACGTATAATTTCTGCCTGTTTTTCAAAAGAGAGATGTTTCATTTTGTGCTCTCCTGGGTGTGGGTTTTTCCGGCAAATAATTTATCTTTGTGTTTGCTGTAATAGAGCAGGGCCGCATGAACCGCTTTAACCACTGCGCGTGGGCTAATAGTGGCTCCGGTAAACTGATCGAAGGCACCCCCATCACGTTTCACTTTCCAGTGTCTTTCATCCGGCTGTTTCAGGCTTTTTCCGGTGAAGCCTTTAATCCAGTTGGAATGGGCGCTGTCAACCTGATCCCCCAGCCCCGGGGTTTCATGCTGGCTGACGATGCGTACACCGGCAATTATCCCATTATGATAAATACCAACCAGCATTTCTATCGAGCCATTATAACCATTAGAGGCAATTGCCGGTATTACGACGGCAACGGGTTTTCCCTGTTTGCGTGCGCGGTAAACGGTTTCCGGCTTACTGGTGCCGAGTAAAGTATCGGCAGGTATTTTTATCGTATCTTCAAGCAGTTTGTTATCATATTGCTGTGCCGGAATAATAGTGTTGAGTTTGCGCAGCAGGGTCAGTTTCTCATTGTAAAGGATAGCATTTTTTGTTTTGCTATGCGTGAACCCTACCATGGCTGCGCCGACTGCGGCGAAAGTCATTAATATCAGGGCAGTATTAATAATTTTTTTCGGGTTTTCCTTGAGTAGTTTCATAGTTTGTAATCATTGTTTCTAATAGTTAGCGATCAGGCGGTTAGCGATCTGGGTCGCCATAGACTTTTGGCATGGTGTAGTAGTCGATAATGGGTGCGGCTATATTCATTAGTACAACGGCAAAGGCAATACCATCGGGATAACCGCCCCAACTGCGTATAACAAAGACCAGAGTGCCGATGCCAAGCCCGTAGATCCATCGACCTTTTGGTGTTGTGCTGGCAGTAATCGGATCGCTGGCAATAAAAAAAGCAGCTAACATTGTTCCGCCACTGAATAGATGAAACAGAGCAGAAGCATGGCTGGAAAAGTCGATAACGGCAAATAAATTAGCGAGGAAGGCCAGTGCAAGTAAGAACGCAGTGGGAATGCGCCAGTCTACAACCTTCTTTTTAATCAGCCAGATTCCTCCAGCCAGATAGAGGGCATTTATCCATTCCCAGCCGATACCACTCAGGGTACCGAATATCGCTTTGTATTCACTACTGTTACGCGTTTCAGCAATATAATGGAATTGATTCAGTTGCGTCTTAATAACGTCAATGGGTGTAGCCATAGACAATGAATCAAGTGTGTGACCAGGCGGAATAATACCGCCAAATACCCAGTGGAAGGTAGTGACAAAATCAGGCCAGCCAGCGCCAACACCCATTGGTGCAGTCCATAATGTCATTTGCAGCGGGAAGGATATCATCACCACAATGTATCCGACCATGGCAGGGTTAAACGGGTTGAAACCAAGTCCACCATATAGATGCTTGGCAACCACGATAGCGAATAACGAAGCAATGGTGGTGAGCCACCAGGGTGCCAGTGGTGGCAGTGCCAATGCCAGCAGGCAGGCGGTGACTAAAGCACTACCATCGCCAAGATGACTGCGGATATTATAGTTGCGGAATCTCAACATCAGAGCTTCACTGCCAAGGCAAACAGTAATGGCAGTAATCAGATTAAAAAGTACCCCCCAGCCAAAAAAGTATATGGAGGCAAGTGCACCGGGGATGAGTGCGTAAATAACCTGAAACATCATTGTCTGAACATTGATGTTAGTTTTAATATGCGGTGATGGGGTTTTGTTAAATAACATGTTAAATAGACTTATTCAGAGCTTCCTTAGCTGAAATTGAAGGGTTTATAGAAGCGTTTGCTAGCGACAGCATTTTATTGTGTTTCCTCTACTTTATTCTTTTCCGTGTTTTTTCGCTGCACCTGTTTGTTTTTGGCACGGGCAACCGCGTTGGCAATAACGGCCTGTTTATGGTTATCTCCTCCTTCGTTTTTATCTTTTAGCATTTCACGTTTTTTACGCAGGCGAGCCTCACGTTCCTGTTTCTGTCGTTCCAGTCTCTGTTGATGTGCCTCATGGCGTTTACGGGCAATATCCGAAGTAGTGCGTTCGCGCTCCTGCGCACGAATTTCTGTTTTAGCATAACGGTAATATTGTACCAGTGGAATGGAACTGGGGCAGACGTAGGCGCAACAACCGCACTCAATACAGTCAAATAAGTGGTGATCCTGAATCCGTTCCATATTTTTACTGCTGGCATACCAGTACATCTGCTGCGGTAGCAGACGTACCGGGCAGACGTCGACACACTTCCCGCAGCGGATACAGGGCAGGTGTTGTGTGGAAGAGGTGATTTCCCCGTAAGGCATCACCAGTACGCAATTACTGGCTTTGGTTACCGGGATATGCTCGGATTGCAGGGTAAAACCCATCATCGGACCCCCCATAATCAGTTCGTAACTATCTTCTGTATAACCGCCACACTGAGCAATACAGTCGCCAACCGGGGTACCAATTAAAACCTCAATATTCTGTGGCTGTTTTATAGCCTCTCCGGTAACAGTCATAATTCGTGATATTACCGGTCTTGCTTCAAAAACGGCCTGATAAACGGCATAGGCGGTTGCAACGTTGTGACATAAAATATCGATTTCTGCAGGCAGACGTCCGACCGGTACTTCTTTGCCGGTAATGATTTTGATTAACTGTTTTTCGCCACCACTGGGATAGAGAGTGGGAATAACCTGTAAACGGAAGAAACCCGTTGCATCCTCGTCAATAGCTGCCTGTATGGCGCTAATGGCTTCGGGTTTGTTGTCTTCAATAGCGATAATGCATTCTCTCGCTTTGATAATATGCCCGATGATATCTGCACCAGCCAGTACCTGTGTGGCATGTTCACGCATCAGCATATCATCGCAGGTAATATACGGTTCACATTCCACGCCGTTGAGAATAAGGCTGTGGATGTGCATTTCGGTCTCTTTGATATGTGCGGGAAACGTGGCACCACCCAGGCCGACGACACCAGCATCACACAATAGCTGCCTTAGATCACGTGATGAGGTGTTGTTATAGTCTTCACCCAGTGGTTTTGTTTCAACCCATTGCTCTTTAAAATCATTTTCAATGCTAATACATAGATCCGGCAGACTGGAAACATGGGGGATATCCTGATTGTCGATGGCAACCACCGTACCGGATACCGGCGTATGAATACTTGCACTTATTACGCCACCGGGACATGCCAGCATCTGCCCCTTTAAGACGTGTTCTCCTACCTTAACCAATGGTTTGCTGATTTCTCCAATATGTTGTTGTAAAGGAATAATATAATGACGCACAGCCGCCATCGGCATAACAGGTTGTGCAGTGGACAAATCTTTATGCCCATCGAGTACCAGTCCGCCATTAAATTTTGAAAGATCCTTTACTGCTGTCATGATTTTTTATTCGTTACGGCCTATTTTTTACTTTACCGGGGTGTCCGGCATACTTAACGTGCATGCGGAGTCGTAGCGTCTACATCAGGTGGCTCGGCAACCCAGTTACGTACCGTGGGTTTAATTTCAATAATATGAATGCAGTCCACTGGGCAGGGTGGAATACACAGGTTGCAACCAGTACACGCCGATTCAATTACCGTATGCATCTGTTTTGCAGCGCCAACAATGGCATCTACCGGACAGGCCTGAATACAAAGGGTGCAGCCAATACAGGTCTGTTCATCGATGGTTACTACCGTCGGATATTGTTTTTCTTCACCATGCTCTGCACTGAGTGGCTTTACGTCTATATCAAGCAGTTTTGCCAGGGTGATAATGGTTGTCCCGCCTCCGGGTGGGCACTGGTTAATATCGACTTCCCCCTTTGCAATGGCTTGTGCATAAGATCGGCAACCCGCAAAAGTACATTGCCCGCACTGTGTCTGGGGTAGCAAAGAGTCGATTTTATCAACAAGTGGATCGCCTTTAACCTTAAAACGAATAGCAGAATAGCCCAGAATCAGCCCGAACAGTGCTGCCATAATAGCAAGAGTAATAATGACAGTTAGCATGAGAGCTTATATTTTGATAAGTCCAGAAAAACCCATAAATGCAAGTGACATAATACCCGCGGTAATCAGTGCGATAGATGTTCCTCGAAATGCCTCGGGAACGTTGGCAACGAGGATCCGTTCGCGCATAGCCGCGAAGAGAATCAGTACCAGTGAAAAACCTACAGCAGCACCAAAACCATAGAATAGAGATTGCATAAAGCCGTGTTTTTCCTGTACGTTCAACAGAGCTACGCCCAGTACTATGCAGTTTGTTGTGATCAATGGCAGGAAAATTCCCAGTACGTTATAGAGCAGAGGGCTGGTTTTATGCACCACCATTTCGGTAAATTGTACGACCACAGCAATAACAAGAATAAACATAATGGTGCGCATATATTGCAGACCAAGTGGTGACAGGATATAGGCATCGACCAGGTAGCTGCACACGGAAGACAATGTTAATACGAAAGTGGTTGCCATTGCCATGCCCATGGCCGTTTCCAGTTTACGTGATACACCCATAAAGGGGCAAAGTCCGAGAAATTTAACCAGGACAAAGTTGTTTACCAGAATGGTACTAAGTAAAATAAGTGCGTATTCAGTCATACACTCATTCTAACAGATCAGATTCGTAGAGTGATTTGATTTGTCGCAAAAAAGGCAGAAAATATAGTATCTAGGAAGAGATAGTTATTGTGAAGAAATTATTTTTGGCTGAGGCGATGAACTGGTACTTTTAATATCGACAGTTACCTGGTTACGACCATTCTTTTTCGACAGATAAACGGCGTTATCCGCCGCTTTGTACAACTTTTCAAAGTTACTATTATGGGCTTCATTGAGCAGGGCAATACCAATGCTGGCGGTTACCTGAATATTCTCCGGTTGGGAAGATTCAATTAAACTGCGTAATTTTTCTGCTTTACAGCCGGCATCATGCAGGGTGCAATGCGGTAGCAAAATTAGAAACTCTTCACCACCAATACGGGCAACCACATCACCCTGACGGCAGGTTGTCATCAGTAGCTTACCGATTTCATGTAAAACGGTATCTCCTGCGGCATGACCAAATTCATCATTGATTCGTTTAAAATGATCCAGATCAAGAATCATCACACAGAGCTGAAATTCATAGCGATGTGCATCGCGAATGTATCTGGGGGCATATTCAGACAGGCTGTGGCGATTGTGACAGGTAGTTAGCTGATCGGTCATCGCAATCTGATAGAGAGATCGTTGCTGTTTGCGTACCTGATCGGCAAGACGTTTATTAGTAATCAGATTGTTGACTCTGGCTGCCAGTTCTTCTTCTATTGGCGGTTTGGTTACATAGTCATTAATTCCGGCATGTAACAGGTTAATTTTTAGCCGGGTATCTTCATTACCGGTCATTGCCAGGATAGGGGTGTTGGCAATATGAGTATTCTGCGCGCGGATCATTCTGACCAGAGACAGACCATCCATCGTATCACGCAACATAACATCGGTAATAACGAGATCGTATTCGTTATTGGTAAAGGCGAGAAAAGCTTCTTCGGCGGATTCAAAATGCGTCACCGTAAGCTTCATTTTCTGCAGATAACGGGTAACGACGAGGGATACGGAAGGGCTGTCTTCCACATATAAGACCTTGCCATCCTCAAAGTTGAAGCTGTTCTTACCTTTAATATAATAACGGATGCTGGATTTCAGGTAGGTCAGATTGGTTTTTGGGAAAATATCCTGCACTCCGGCTGACCGTGCATTCTTCAATAGCGTATCGTTGGGTTCAGAGGTGAGTAAAATAATAGGAATATGTTGTGCTGAATTCCGGCAATAACTAATAAAATCACTGCCGCTACTATCAAAAATATGTTGCGAGGCAATAATTAGATTAAAATATCCCTCTTTTTTTTTCTGTAGCAGTTGTAACCCTTCTTCACCCGTGCGCAGACAGGTTGCTGTACAGCCAAGATCGGTTAGCAGGTCGAACAGCATTTTCTGGAATAAACGGCTATTTTCAAGAATTAATACATTCATTATAGTTATGAGTGTAGAGTATTTTTGCCGCCTGTTACCTCATCTGATGGATGAACTGCCGAATTTATATGATAACTGGTGTGGTTATTACTATCAGGGGAGTAATAAATGCGTTTATATCTGTTATCTTCCCCTGTATTTTTTGGCTCCCCCCCCTGGAGATTGAATAAACTGGTAAAGGCTATTTTACTTTCATTCCAGGTGCTGCGCCGTCATCCGGGTGAAGAATAAACAGCTCTTTTCCTCCCGGTCCGGCGGCTAGTACCATTCCCTCGGAAACACCAAAACGCATTTTTCTTGGTGCCAGATTTGCTACCATAACTGTTAGTTTTCCTTCCAGATCCTCCGGCTTATAGGCCGATTTGATTCCGGCAAACACATTGCGTGTTTCACCACCGATATCCAGTGTTAACTGTAATAATTTATCGGCACCATCAACATGAGTAGCAGTGATAATTTTTGCAATACGCAAATCAATTTTGGCAAAGTCATTAAAGGATATTTCATCGGCAACCGGGTCGGTTGTTAACGGAATATCTGCTGATTTTGTTTTTTCTATTTTCGGTGCAGGGATATTTTCTACGGAAGCATCTGTCATGGCGTTAATCTGCTCTTTTTCAATACGGGTAACAAGGGGCTTGAATGGATTGATTGTGTGCTGTAACAATGGTTGTTCAATGCCTGTCCAGTCAAGAATGCTATTTAAAAAAGCCTCTGATTTTTCTGCCGTGACAGGTAGCACTGGTTTTAACCAGATCATTAGCAGACGGAACATATTAATACCCTGGGTGCAGACCTGTTGCACCTCATTTTCTTTACCTTCCTGTTTTATTAATAGCCAGGGTTTTTTATTATCAATATACACATTAGCTTTATCTGCCTGCGCCATAATTTCACGTATTGCCTTATTAAATTCACGTCGTTCAAAAAAAGCGGCAATCTGTACGCTGGCTTTTGCCATTTCATTATATAAATCGGGTTCGGCTAGTTGTGCGGATAACTGGTTATCAAATTTCTTTTTAATAAACCCGGCGCAACGGCTGGCAATGTTAACCACTTTACCCACCAGGTCAGCATTTACCCGCTGCATAAAATCATCAAGATTAAGGTCGATATCATCGACCCCGGCAGAGAGTTTGGCGGCGTAGTAATAACGTAAATATTCCGGGTTCAGGTTATCAAGGTAAGTGCGGGCTTTAATAAAGGTACCACGTGATTTGGACATTTTCTGCCCGTTTACAGTGAGAAAGCCGTGGCAAAAAACAGCCGTGGGTTTGCGATAGCCAGCCCCTTCTAATACGGCTGGCCAGAATAGAGTATGGAAGCGGGCAATATCCTTGCCGATGAAATGGTAGAGTTCATTTTTGCTGTCTGCTGCCCAGTAATCATCAAAATTTATTGCATGGTTATCACACAGGTTTTTAAAACTCGCCATATACCCCATCGGCGCATCCATCCAGACATAAAAATACTTGTTCGGTGCATCAGGGATTTCAAAACCCCAGTAAGGAGCGTTACGGGAGATATCCCAGTCCTGCAGGCCTTCTTCAAACCATTCGTTGAGCTTGTTGGCGGTTTCACTCTGAACATGGCCCTCGTTGAGCCATTTTTTTAACATATCGGTGAAGTCAGCCAGTTTAAAGAAATACTGCTCCGAATCTTTTTCAATCGGGGTGGCACCACTGACGGCAGAGGTCGGGTTTATCAGCTCGGTCGAGTCATAGGTTGCCCCGCAGACTTCACAGTTATCGCCGTATTGATCCTCGGCACCACATTTCGGGCAGCTGCCTTTAATAAACCGGTCGGGCAGAAACATGTTTGCTTGCGGGTCATAGGCCTGTTTGATTGTACGCATAGCAATATGGCCACCGTCGCGTAGCTTCAGGTAGATACTGCTGGCAAATTCACGGTTTTCTTCTGAATGTGTGCTGTAATAATTATCAAAGCTGATATGAAAACCGGCAAAATCCGCTTCATGATCGCGTTGCGTGGTAGCAATTAATTCTTCGGGGCTAATGCCATCCTGACGCGCGCGTAGCATGATAGGTGTACCATGTGCATCGTCAGCACAAACGTAGTAACAGGTATTGCCCCTTAAACGTTGGAAACGTGACCAGATATCGGTCTGAATATATTCCACCAGATGACCGAGGTGAATCGGGCCGTTAGCATAGGGCAGGGCGCTGGTAACAAGTATATGGCGTTTGGTCGTCATGGCTAATTCAAACAGTATTTTTCAGGGGCGCATAATTTAGCACCAAACTGACTGATTTGCTTGATTTTATATAGCCTCAGTGTCGGAGTCGGCTTTTTTCGATGCCGATTATGTGCAGGAAAGCAGGTAGCAAAAGGTATTGGAGTCAGAACAGCATTGACTCCGACGCCAGTTCAGGTACTGGTAAGCGAGTCCCAAAAGACATCTGTCATCGCTTCTATCTACTAATGGTTGCTATTATCTCTGTAAAATAGGGTTAAAGCAGAAGTTTATTCCTGTAGAATGTGCGGTCAGTAAAAATTACCAGTTGTGGAGTTTTCGCCATGAGCGTAACTAAAGAGCAAATTGAAGAGGCACTAAAGCAGTATATTGATCCTAACCTGGAAAGAGACCCGGTTACTGCTGGGGTGGTAAAGGATATTAGCGTTGACGGCAATAATGTTAAAGTAAAAATTGTACTGGGTTATCCGGCTTATGGTTTTGTCGATAAATTAAGTGCCGATCTGAAGCAGAAAATTGAAGCATTAGACGGTGTTTCTACCGCCGAGCTTGATGTCAGTTGGGAAATTGTCAGCCATACAGTACAGGGTGGCATGAATCCGCTGGAAGGGATTAAAAACGTGATTGCAGTGGCTTCCGGTAAAGGTGGGGTGGGTAAATCCACCACCGCCGTGAATCTGGCGCTGGCCTTACAGCAGGAAGGCGCACGGGTCGGTATTCTCGATGCAGATATTTATGGCCCGAGTATTCCACGTATGTTAGGTATTGAGGGCAAGCCCGAATCATCTGATGGCAAGTCACTGGAACCAATGGGTGGTCATGGCCTGCAGGCCATGTCAATCGGTTTTATGATTGATGAAGAAACCCCGATGATCTGGCGCGGCCCGATGGTAACCCAGGCACTGGAGCAACTGCTGCGCGATACCCGCTGGAAATCACTGGATTATCTGATTATCGACCTGCCACCGGGCACGGGTGATGTGCAGTTAACGCTGGCGCAGAAAGTGCCGGTTAGTGGTGCGATTATTGTGACGACCCCACAGGATATCGCCCTGCTGGATGCGCGCAAAGGCCTGAAGATGTTCGAGAAAGTGGAAGTACCGGTACTGGGCATTGTCGAGAATATGAGTATTCATATCTGCTCCGAATGTGGTCATGCCGAGCACATTTTCGGTGAAGGCGGTGGTAACCGCATGAGTGAACAATATAATGTTGATTTCCTTGGTGCGCTGCCGCTGGATATCAATATCCGGGTGAATGCCGATGAAGGTCACCCCAGCGTGACGGATGACCCTGAAAGCAAGACCAGTCAAATTTATCGTGATATTGCTCGCCGCACGGCAGCGAAACTGTCATTGAAAGCAAAAGATTATTCGGCTAAATTTCCGAACATCGTTATTCAGAATAACTGATTTCCCTTGAAATCGACCATGGCAAATATATATGGTGCTTGTATAGTAGTCGTTCCCTAAATATACATTGTGCTATGGTGACCACCAGAAATACTTTTGTGCTAATTGTGTACTAATTTATTTCTGGTGGTTTTTTATTTGTCTGGATTTTCTTTGTAACGAGTTGCAAATCGCATTATTACAGGCTTTTGTGTTCAAAATCGCCCGCGTTTTTGATTACGATCAGGTGATGAGAAGCCGTCTTTTTCACTGACTGGAAAATTGAATAGTGAATCTTGAAAAATACTATAAGATTTAACGTTATTGCAGTACCCTTACAGTCAAAAAATTATAAAGCTATTGCCTGCAAGTATTGTTTATCCATTAATTGCTCTTTAATCAACAAGTTTTCGGTGACTGGCTTGTTGTAATTTTCAATACCAAGCAATTCACAGATAACGCCGCAAATTTCAGTTTGTTTAGGTATGCAACTTTGTTGATGGGAGAAACGTTTGCCAATCACAAAAAATGGAATGTCGCGTTCTTTAGAGAGAGTCCCTCCATGACTTTTATCATCATTCATGCCGTGGTCGGCCGTAATCAGAATCTGATAGCCTTCATCGATCCATCTGGGCAGATATTTAGATAATTCACTGTCTGAATTACGTACCGTATTTCGGTAATGGGCACTATCAATGCCCGCTTTATGTCCTGCGTTATCAATGTTCATCGGGTGTACCAACAGAAAATCCGGGTTGTAACGAAGCCTTAAGGATTCTGCATCAAGGTATAAATAACTATCTGCGTAGTGTTCCCCATGATAAAAGCAACCATACTGGATTAACTGCTCTGGGTCTTGAGTATGACGATCACGCACCGCATTATAAGGGCTACAATTATATAGTTCACTATACCAATGGAACGCTGCGGCAGCGGTAGTCAACCCCGCACGACGAGCTAAACTGAACACACTTTTTTGATTGGAGTTACGTGCCACCTGATTATTTACAATACCGCTTAGGGCCGGGGGCACACCAGTGAGTATCGTTTCATATAGTGGGCGCGACATAGACGGTAATTCGCATTGCATCTTATAAACTGTGGCTATTCCATGCTCGTTAAGAGCATGAAGGAAACCCATGCACTGTTCGGCGACTTCATAAGCCAGGCCATCAAGCACCACCAATATTGTTTTGTTAACCATAATACGCCTACAATAATTATTTATGTCACAATTAGATTACTGTAGATTCTTAATAAGTATGAATTATGACAGATATATGACATTTTTGTGACAGGATCAGAGAGCGTTCATAATTCTGTGTCACGGTTAATTTAAATATCAGGAAACAGAAAAAAGCAGTCTTCGGGCTGCTTTTTTTGTTGTGATACCGGTATGAACCTTCTCATTCTGGATTGATCGGACTATAGTCCTGTTAGTTAAAAATTATCCATAGAGGCATCTTTTCATGGCGACTTCCACTATCGTTACACTGGTTATTATCGGGCTGGTTATCTTTTATATTATCAGTATATTTAATTCGCTGGTTTCCCTGAAAAACCGTTATAAAAATGCCTTCGCACAAATCGAAGTTCAGCTAAAGCGCCGTTACGATTTAATCCCTAATTTAATTGAAACGGCCAAAGGTTATATGAAACATGAACGCGAAACACTCGATGCGGTGATCAGTGCGCGTAATGCGGCCTCCAGCGGGCTGGAAGCCGCGAAAAGCAACCCCGGTGAAAGCGGAGTGATGAGTAATCTATCACAGGCGGAAGGTAAACTTTCTGGCGCTATGGGCCGGTTTAATATGGTGATGGAAGCCTACCCGGATCTAAAAGCCAACCAGAATATGATGCAATTATCAGAAGAACTAACCAGTACCGAGAACCGGGTTGCCTTTGCCCGCCAGGCATTTAATGACAGTGTGATGGCGTACAATACGTATAAACAGTCTTTCCCGCAAAACTTTTTTGCGGGAGCTTTTGGCCATGCTGCCGATGCCAGCCTGCTGGAATTTGAAGATAGCGCCAGCATTCAGGCGGCACCGAAGGTCTCTTTTTAATATCATAAAATTTTCCTTATAAGTATGAATTTTTTCACCGCACAGGACTCAGCTCGTCGGCGCACCGGTATTCTGGTTGGTTTATTTCTGCTGGCGATTTTCAGTCTGCTCAGCCTGACTAATTTTCTGTTTTACGAGTTTCTGTTTGCTAGCCGTACTGGTGCTCTTGCTGTCAGTATCACCGACTTTAGACAGGTATTTGACCCGAGCATCAGTATTATGATCAGTGCTGCTATCCTGCTGTTTATTGTGCTGGGTAGTGCTTATAAGCTTGTTCAACTTTCCGCTGGGGGCAAAGCCATTGCAGAATCGCTGGGAGGGACACACATCCCGCGTAGTAGTCAGGATCCGCTGCACCGGCGGATCCTGAATATAGTAGAAGAAATGGCCATTGCATCCGGTACACCAGTGCCACAGGTCTACGTGTTGAATGAAACCGGTATCAATGCCTTTGCGGCAGGCTGGAAAACAACCAGTGTGGTAATCGGCATCACTCAGGGGGCGCTGGAAACATTAAGCCGGGAAGAACTACAGGGGGTTATTGCGCATGAATTCAGTCATATTTTTAATGGTGATATGCGGTTAAATCTGCGACTGGTTGCTGTTTTACATGGTATTTTACTGCTTGGTTTACTCGGTGGTATGATCGTACGTTCATTACGTTATAGCGGGCGTTCACGTAATGATAAAAATGCGCAGGCTCTGCTGGCCGTTTTTGCTGCTGGCTCCGCGCTGCTTATTATCGGTTATTCCGGTAGCTTTTTTGGTGGCTGGATTAAAGCCCTTATTAGCCGTCAACGTGAATTTCTGGCTGATGCTTCTGCCGTACAGTTTACTCGTAGCCCGGATGGTATTGCTAATGCGCTGAAAAAAATCGGCGGTTCGGTGCAGGGCTCGACCATGTTGGCGGCATCTGCCGATGAATACAGCCATGCTTTTTTTGCCCGTGGCAATACCAATATCAGCCTGCTTAATTTTTCTACTCATCCACCATTAGACCAACGCATCATGCGTCTTCAACCGGACTGGAACGGACGGTTTATTTTTCCTGAAAAAAAAGCCGAACATGCTGGTAGCAATGCTAATGCGGAAAAAAGCCGATCTAGCAAAGAAAAAACTGTGATGGAAACGGCGGCAGTGATCACTGCGGCTGGTTCGGTGGATGCGGCTGTCAATGCGATTGATTCCATTGGTGAGATAGGCAAACAACAAGTTGAAGTGGCAACGGCAATACAGCAGGCATTACCGGATTATATTCGTCAGCAGGCAGAAAACCCCTACGGTGCACAATTGTTAATACTGGTAATATTGCTGGATAAACACACACAAATCAGGGCAAAACAGTATTCGCTGATCGAGAAAAAATATGGTGTATCGCATCGTAACAATGCCGAAAAGCTGTATAAGGAAGTTGCTGTGTTAGCGCACAATCAGATTCTGCCACTGATTGATCTGTCTATGCCAACTTTGCGTGAAATGACCCCACAGCAATATACGATATTCAGAGAGGCCGTACAGGCATTTATTCTGGCGGATAATAAAATTAATATAAAAGAATGGGTGGTGCAGCGCCTTGTCCTGCAACATCTTGATGATAGCTACCATCTGCGTCGTAAACCGATAGCAAAATATTTTGTGCTGGGTTCGGCAAAACCAGCCTGTGAAATGGCCCTGTCGCTACTTGCGCATATCGAACACAGTTCTGCTGAAAAAGCCCTGGTGGCATTTAATGCCGGAAAAAAAGCCATAGGTGCCGGGGCGTTGACCATGCTGAAAAAAAAGGATATCTCACTGGATAAGCTGGATCGGGCAATGGATGACCTGGTATTGCTCAAATATCCATTAAAACAACGCTTTCTCAAAGCGGCTGCCGCCTGCATCGCCGAGGACGGTAAAGTAACTGTGCGCGGTTATGAATTACTACGTGCCTTTGCCAGTTGCATGGACTGCCCGATGCCACCGGGATTGCCTGTGTAACTCTATTATATAAACCGGTTAACTAAAGTTATATTTATTAACAATTGGTTTTCTACCGGAAATTTTATCATTAAAATATTCGTAGAAGCAGATACCCATAAAACCGCCGGAGATATTGTATACGTTGCTATGCCCCCGATGCTGTAGTGCCAGTGCCGCATTGTAGGAGCGCTGGCCGGAACGGCAGTGGATATAAACCGGCTGATCGCGTGGAATTTCATTGATTCTATCACGCAGCTCAGACAGAGGAATATGTCGGGCATTGATGATGTGTCCTTCATCCCATTCATTTTTTTCACGTACATCAAGAATATATTCACCCTCTTCTACAAGTTCACGTACCTGGCTCATTTTTACCTGCCTGAATGTATCATGCAGCAGATTGGAGGCAACATAACCGGCAAAGTTGACTACATCCTTGGCGGTACCGAAAGGCGGGGCGTAACACAGTTCCAGATCACGTAAATGTTGAATAGTGGCGCGAAATTTAATGGCTGTTGCAATGACATCAATTCGTTTGACGACATCGCCACATCCGATTGCCTGTGCTCCCAGTACGCGGCCAGTAGGTTTTTCAAACAGCAGTTTGAAATGCACTTCTTCGGCATCGGGCATTATCCCCACCTTGTCCTTGGGAATAATTTCGACATAGTCATATTCAATATTCATATCAGCCAGTATTTTTTCATTCAAACCGGTGGCCGCAGCTGAATAGTTAAATACCTTGACCACCGAGGAACCGATATAGCCGGTATTACGGATGGGTCTGTCGTGGATGTGGTCGGCAACAGAGCGTGCCTGTTTCTGTGCCGGGCCAGCCAGTGCAATAATAAAGTTGTCCTGAGTCAGTGGATTGTATGCCTCAATGGCATCCCCAACCGCATAAATATCTGAATCATTGGTACGGTAGTTCTGGTCAACCTTGATACCACCGGTTTTGCCGATAGTTAGTTTAGCTTTCCTGGCCAGGAAGGTATCCGGTTGTACGCCGATAGCAAGTACGATCACTTCACTATTAATTTCTGTGCCTGATGCAAGTAAGACCCGGTTCGTATCAAAGCCAGTCACTTTGTCGCCGACATGCAGATCAACGCCCCGATCATACATTTCTTTATGCAGTATCTGTACCATTTCGTTATCGAACTGAATAAGCACCTGTGGTCGGGCTTCTACCAGGGACACCTGATAACCGGCTTCAACAAAATTCTCTACACACTCAATACCGATAAAACCACCGCCAATGACAGTGATACGTGACGGTTTTATTTTATCAACGTACTGTTTCAGTTTGTCAATATCAACTACATTGCGCAGGGTGAATGGCTGAATTTTATCAATACCTGGAATGTTGGGAACAATCGGT
Organism: uncultured Thiotrichaceae bacterium; assembly: GCA_964466455.1. GTDB lineage: Bacteria > Pseudomonadota > Gammaproteobacteria > SZUA-229 > SZUA-229 > S010-25. Next base: position 33,244 of record CAYXNL010000003.1, on the reverse strand, counting down.
TTTGCACCCGGAGAAAGTACCAGCTTGTCATAGGATTCACGATAGGTCTTACCATTACTGAGGTCTTTAACTTCAACTTCTTTTTTCTCACGGTCAATATTGATTACTTCATTATTAACTCTGGCCTCAATATTGTACTGATTGATAAATTTTTCCGGTGTCATCATCAGCAGGTTATCAATTCTGCTGACGGTACCGCTTAAATAATACGGTAATGAGCAGTTGGAAAAGGAGACGTGGGGCCCTTTTTCAAACATGATGATCTGGTCATCTTCACTTAATCTTCTCAGTCTTGCTGCGGTGGATGCGCCACCGGCAACACCACCGATAATTACATATTTATTTGCCATTATTGCAGATGCTCCGTAAGAAAAAAGCTGTAGTTTCAGGGTAAAGGTCAGTCTTTTAATATGTGTTTGATTGTACCGCGAGTGTTCGCAAGGCGTATATATTTACAACGGGCTGTACGGTGATTGGTCAGTACGGGTAGTTTTAGCCAGTAGCCTGCTAGTCTGGTACAATTCCCGCAATTATTACTGAAACGGATAAAAAGGATACTTATCTTTTTCATCCATCCTGTTAGTATCTATTCTTTCCCTGTGGAGTATATTTTGAGTATTAAATCTGACAAATGGATTCGCCGAGCGGCCGCAACAGGCATGATTTCTCCATTTGAAGCCGGGCAGATGCGGATTAATGAAAATAATGAACGCATTATTTCCTATGGCACATCCAGTTATGGCTATGACGTACGCTGCGCTGATGAGTTTAAAATATTCACCAATATTAATTCAGCGATAGTAGATCCCAAGAATTTTTCCGAACACAGTTTTGTTGATTTTAAAGGGGACGTCTGTATTATCCCGCCGAATTCGTTTGCACTTGCCCGCACGGTTGAATATTTTTGTATTCCACGTAGCGTATTAACTGTCTGTCTGGGTAAGTCTACCTATGCGCGTTGTGGCATTATTGTGAATGTAACGCCATTAGAGCCGGAATGGGAAGGGCATGTAACACTGGAGTTTTCCAATACCACCCCGCTACCGGCAAAAATTTACGCCAATGAGGGCGTGGCACAGATGTTATTTTTTGAATCGGATGAAGTTTGTGATACCTCTTATGCAGATCGTGGAGGTAAATATCAGGGGCAGCGGGGCGTTACTCTGCCTAAAACCTGATGATAATTAATTACATTATTAGCCTGTAGCCTCTATGAAACCTTTTTTTTCTCTTTTTGCACTGGTTATTATCGCCCTGTTGGCGTACGACTTCGTCTTCACGGATAAAACTGCTCCGGTAATTGTACAGGGTTTGCCGTGGCAGATAAGTGTGCAGGCAGATGGCTCGACAGAAGTTTTTGGATTAAAGCCGGGGAAAAGTACGCTGGCCGATGCCGTTTCTGTTCTTGGTAATGATGCCAAACTGGCTATTATTGCTAGTAGAAATGAGGTCGGTACGCTGGAAATGTATTATGGACATTATCGCGCCAGTCTGATTACTGGCAAGATAATTCTACAGGCAAAAATTGCTAATAAACAACTTGAAAAATGGAAACGTGAGGCAGTAAAGGTGAACTACATGCCCAGCGGAAAAGCACGTGAGTATCTGCTTGATTCTGATCAACTTCCTGAAATTTTACATTCCACCATTGAGAGTATCACTTTTATTCCAGCGATTAATCTGGACGAGGATATTCTTAACGCACGTTTTGGCAAGGCGAGCAAAATAATACGGGTAAATAAAAAACTGGTTCACTATCTCTATCCGACAAAAGGATTGGATATCGTCCTTAGCGAAGAGAAGAAAGATGTTTTACAATATGTAAACCCCGCTGATTTTCAGAAACTGGAACAGCCTTTACAGCAAAAGTAGCAAAGATACTCATTAAATGAAAATTCTCCTGTTTGGAAAAAATGGCCAGCTAGGCTGGGAATTGAACCGTAGTGCACAACCACTGGGTGATGTTGTTGCGCTGGGGCGTAATGATGTGGATTTTTCTGACCCGGATAGCCTGAGAGGACGCATTTGGCAAATTCAGCCGGATATTATTGTCAATGCTGTCGCCTATACTGCGGTGGATAAAGCTGAAGACGAAGAAGAACTTGCTACGATTATCAATAAAACAGCCCCCGGTGTGCTGGCGGAAGAGGCCGGAAAACTGGGTGCTCTGCTGGTTCATTATTCGACAGATTATATTTTTGATGGCACTAAAGTAACGTCCTATACGGAAACGGATATACCCCGTCCGGTGAATGCCTATGGTCGAAGTAAACTGGGTGGCGAACAGGTGATTCAGGCCTCGGGCTGTGACTATCTGATTTTTCGCACCTCATGGGTCTATGCTTCCAGGGGACATAATTTTTTACTCACTATTTTAAGGCTGGCTGCACAGAGGGACGAATTAAGTATTGTTAGCGACCAGATTGGTTCACCCACATCAGCCAGACTGATCGCTGATACCAGTATTTTGTGTATGCAGCAGGCGGTTAAAGAGCGGGTGGCAGGTGTTTTTTCATCGGATCTGTATCATCTCACCGCAGCAGGGGAAACCAGTTGGCAGGGCTTTGCCGAAGAAATTATTCGCCTTGCCCGTAATATCTTCAGGCAGCCATTAAAAGTTAGTGCCATTAAAGCGATTGCTACCGACGCATACCCGACGCCAGCACAACGCCCGATGAATTCGCGTTTGCAACTGACCCGACTGGAAAGTCATTTTGCAGTGAAAATTCCGGACTGGAAACAGGGGTTACAGATGTGTATGGAAGATATTGCCTGAGAAACTATATGAGAAACCATAAATTATCCCTATCTACAGATAGAAATCAGGGTGGTCGGCATGGTATTCTAAGTGCTTGTGAACCATTTTTCTTATTATTTAATGAGTAAACCCGAAAATCAGTCCAGTTCTTTATCCATCCGGAAACTGTATATCAAAACATTCGGCTGTCAGATGAATGAGTACGACTCCTCGCGTATCTCACAGGTGCTGGAGCAATCCCACCAGCTTGAATTAACCAGTAAACCAGAAGAAGCGGATGTATTACTGCTTAACACCTGTTCCATTCGCGAAAAAGCACAGGAAAAGGTGTTTTCCCAACTCGGACGCTGGAAAAACTGGAAGCAGGAGAAACCCGATCTGGTAATTGGCGTGGGTGGTTGCGTAGCCAGTCAGGAGGGCGAAAATATTCAGAAACGTGCGCCCTATGTGGATATAGTTTTTGGTCCACAGACGATTCATCGTCTGCCCGATATGCTGGACAGCGTGGGCCATTTGCATAAAAAAGTGGTGGATATCAGTTTCCCGGAAATTGAAAAGTTTGACTGTATGCCTCAGCCTGAGGCCGATGGTCCGAGTGCTTTTGTTTCTATTATGGAAGGGTGCAGTAAATACTGTACTTATTGTGTGGTGCCCTATACACGGGGTGAAGAAGTTAGCCGACCTTTTGATGATGTGCTGGCAGAAATCGTCGCGCTGGCGCAGCAGGGTGTGCGTGAAGTTAATCTGCTGGGGCAGAATGTTAATGCTTACCGAGGTGAAATGAATGATGGCGAGCAGGCAGATCTCGCCTTGTTGCTGCATTATGTGGCGCAGATTGATGGTGTTGACCGAATTCGTTTTACCACTTCACACCCAATTGAGTTTAACGATGATTTAATTCAGGCGTATGCCGATGTGCCGGAACTGGTAAGTTTCCTGCATCTGCCGGTACAGTCTGGCTCCAACCGTATTCTGGCAGCAATGAAACGCGGTCATACTACAGACGAGTATATTAATATTATTCACCGACTGCAGCAGGCGCGGCCGGGTATTAGCATCTCATCGGATTTTATTGTTGGTTTCCCCGGTGAAACCGATGCGGATTTTGCTGATACCATGAAACTGATTGATGCAATTGGTTTTGACCAGTCATTCAGTTTTATCTACAGTGCGCGACCCGGTACACCCGCATCCATACTCAGTGATACAACTACCGATTTAATAAAAAAACACCGGTTGGCGATATTACAGGCAGCTATTAGCGCAAACGCTGCCGTGATTAACCGGCAAATGGTTGGAAGCATTCAACGTGTACTGATAGAAGGAGTTTCAAAGAAAAGTGAAACACAGATATCCGGCCGCACAGAAAATAATCGGGTGGTGAATTTTGCTGGTGATCACTCCCTTATCGGCCAGTTTGTTGAGGTACGAATTACGGAAGCTTTAACTAATTCGCTTCAGGGTGAAATAAAAGCCGGGATAGATTCTCATGGCCGAGAAGCAGTAAATTTATCCGTTGCGGAATTTTCCACCCAGTAGTCCTGTCTGCCTTTTATGAACCATAAACTTTCAGATCAGCCTCAAATTACCTGTATTCAGTTTGAATTAATACCGATTGATAATGCCAGATTAGCAAATTTGTGTGGCCCGTTTAATGAGTATTTGCAGCAGATTGGATCCTGGTTTAATGTCAGTATTGATTGTCGTAGTAACCAGTTTGAAGTGCAGGGTGACGGGCGTGGGCTGAAAGCAGTCAAGACAGTAATTCAGACCTTATACAATGTTGCCGGGCATGAAACATTGTCACCTGCCAGTGTGCAGCTATATCTTAATGATAATATGACGAATAATATCAACTCTGCTGGCAGTATAACCAGGGCAAATAAAAAAGAAGCTGCGTCAGGTTTAGCCACAGTGAATCAGGATACCGACAGATCACAGCCGGAAGTCGATGCAGTGTTTGACTCTCCACAACCCGATGTAAATCTGGAAACCGGTGAAGCAGCACAAATACGACAACCATACAGCAGTGTTAGAAATGGACACGGACAAGTTAATGGCCGTGGCAGAAGTCAGCAGCAATATCTGGAACAGATAAAAAATAATGATCTGACACTTGGAGTCGGGCCTGCGGGTACTGGCAAAACTTATCTGGCAGTTGCCTGTGCGGTAGAAGCGCTTGAAAATAACCGGGTTGATCGGGTGATTCTGGTTCGACCGGCCGTTGAGGCCGGTGAAAGACTGGGGTTTTTGCCGGGCGACCTGGCGCAGAAAATAGACCCTTATCTGCGTCCGATGTACGATGCATTATTTGATCTGATGGGGCAGCAGAAAGTAGCCAAAGCACTGGAGCGGAATATAATCGAGATTGCACCGCTTGCCTATATGCGCGGGCGTACCCTTAATGATTCCTTTATTATTCTTGATGAAGCTCAGAATACGACCATTGATCAAATGAAGATGTTTTTAACACGTATTGGTTTTGGTTCTAAGGCGGTAGTAACTGGTGATATCTCACAGGTGGATTTACCCAGAGAAAAAACTTCGGGCTTACGCCATGCATTAAAAATCCTGTCTGATATTAAAGAGGTGGGAATCATCCGATTTCATAAAGATGATATTGTCCGTCATCCACTGGTGAAAAAAATTGTTCACGCCTATGAACTGGATGAATCAAATTAATTATGTGTAGTGCCGAGTTGACGGTTGATATCAGCCTGTCTGAAATGCCTGATTCTGATATTGAGGATGTGCCGGAGACAGCATTACTGGAAAAATGGGTACTAAAGGCTTATTTTCCTGCTAAAGAAACCATCGCTAAACAGATCAGCATGGAAAAAAAAGTAATGGAAAAAGAACCACCAGCCAGTGTCAGTCTGCGCATTACCGGTATGGAAGAAATACAACAACTTAATATGCAGTTCCGTCATAAAAACAAACCCACGAATGTACTTTCATTCTCCATGCCATTTATCGATGTGCCTGGCGCTGATGATATTTCCTGTCAGCCACTGGGGGATATTGTGTTGTGTGCACCGGTAATTAAACACGAAGCGCAGACACAGAACAAAACCCCGTTATCACACTGGGCGCATATGATTGTGCATGGTATGTTACATTTACAGGGGTATGATCATATCGAACCGGCACAGGCAAAGGAGATGGAACGGCTTGAAGTGTCTTTATTAAACCAACTGGGTTACCCCGATCCGTATCAGTAATACAATGAATAGTCAGCTAGAGAAAGGATCCTTTATCACTACGTTAAAGCGTTATTTCAGCAAGGATAAAGATGAGCGTGCTTTATTATTGCAGCATTTACGTGACGCGCAACACGAAGGTATTATCAATCTGGATTCCCTGATGATGATTGAGGGGGTGTTTCAGGTTTCTGAAATGCGGGTACGCGATATTATGGTGCCTCGTTCACACGTAGTGGCGATATTTAATGATATGAGTGTGGAGGATATGCTGGTCATTATTGCAAATTCCGGCCATTCACGTTTTCCGGTAGTGGATGAAAGTTTAGATAATGTGGAAGGTATTTTGCTGGCCAAAGATCTGGCGCATTATCAGGATGAAAACAGACGTGCCAGTTTTGAACTGAAGGATATTATGCGTCCGGCTGTCTTTGTACCGGAAAGTAAACGCCTGAATGTTCTACTCAAGGATTTCCGTAAAAGTCGTAATCATATGGCTATCGTCATCGATGAGTACAGCGGTGTTGCGGGGGTGGTGACGATTGAAGATGTGCTGGAAGAAATTGTCGGTGAGATTGACGATGAGCATGACGCTGCCGATGTGACAAATATCCAACGCAGTGGCTTCAGGCGCTATAATATCCGTGGTCTGACTCCAATTGACGAATTTAACCATTTTTTTAATGACACGCTGTCAGAGGATAAATTTGACACTATGGCAGGGCTGGTAACTCACGAAGCAGGGCATTTACCACAACGTGGTGAAGAAATAAAAATGGGAAAATACCTGTTTAAAATTATCAGCGCAAACTCACGTCGTATTAATACCATGCAGATTACGTTGTTGTCAAAAACCGATAATCAATCCGGTGAGCATACAGAAATAGCAACCGATTCGGTTGCTGATAAAACTTCCTGAGCGTATCGTATGTCCGGCTCTTTATCGGCAAGCCCATTATTTTCGTCCCGGCGCTATTATCTGTATTTATGTATCAGTGTGGTGGCCGGAGCGGGAGCCACGCTGGCATTTGCCCCCTATAATCACGTCTGGCTGGTGTTTGTTTCACAGGCGGTTATTTTCAGTCTGTGGCAGCAGTTAACGCCAAAGCGCGCCTGGTTCAGTGGCTGGTTATATGGCGCGGGTTTACAGGCAACGGGAATAAACTGGATCTATTACAGCCTGCACCTTCACGGTGGAACCCCGGCCCCGTTTGCCATCATGCTGGTTATTTTACTTGCCTGCTATCTGGGGATCTATACCGGCTTTACCGCTTATGTGGTTAACCGTTTTTGCCCGCAACGTCCGGTGTTACGTCTATTACTGTATTATCCGGCTGCCTGGGTTATCTTTGAATGGTTACAGGGAATCGTATTAACCGGATTTTCCTGGATGCAAACGGGTTATACCCAACTTGATACCGCTCTGGCTGGCTATGCACCGTTATTCGGTTCACACGGCGTTAGTGGTCTGGTTGCGGTAACGGCCGGTGCGCTGGCTTTACTGCTTACCCGGTTTTATTCTTTGCTGAAGTCACGTCAGAGCATTCATTTTCGTTTTATTCTACTCAGTTTGCTTACTATAATATTTATCTGGGGTTTGGGTGCTGCGCTGAAAACGGTGCACTGGACGCAGCCACAGGGAAAACCATTCAAGGTTAGTATTATTCAGGGAAATATTCCGCAATCGCAGAAATGGCGACCGGAAATGCGTCGGCCAACGCTGAATATATACCGCCAGTTAACCCTTGAACAGAACAGAGATGTTAATCTGATTGTCTGGCCGGAAACAGCGATTCCTGATTTTCGATTACAGGAGCTGCCTTTTCTGCAGGAGATGAAACAGGCCATGCAGGCCAGAGGCACAGATTTAGTATTCGGTATTTTTACTGAAAATAATAAACGACAATTTTTGAATAGTATTCTTAATACGGATGGCGAAATTTATAATAAGCGCCACCTGGTGCCACTGGGTGAATATATCCCGCTGCGTTTTCTGATTGATTTTTTTCGCCGCTGGGTGAATATTCCGATGTCGGATATTGCCAGCGGTGCTGCACATCAGCCGTTGATGAGGCTGGTAGGTGTACCAGCGGGGCTGTCAATTTGTTTTGAAGATGCTTTCGCACGGGATATTCGCAGTACGCTACCACAGGCGCAGTTTTTACTGAATGTTAGTAATGATGCCTGGTTTGGTGACTCATCTGAACCCTGGCAGCATCATGATATTGCCCGTATGCGGGCACTGGAAAGTGGGCGTTATATGGTACGTTCAACCAATACTGGCATCAGCTCTATTATTGAACCTGATGGCGGGGTAGAGAAGCTGGCACCGCAGTTTCGACGGGTTGCCCTTACCGGCCTGGTGCAGCCTTATAGCGGATCAACCCCCTATGTTATCTGGGGCGATTCACTGATTTTACTACTTTGTGCGCTGCCGCTGGTTTTCTGTGTGCTGCGAACTACAATTCTGGTAGACATACTGAAAAAAAATCGGAAGGCGAACAGGGGGATTGGCCGCTCATAAGTTATTCCGATGTTTTCTTTTTTATTATGCTCAGGAACGCGTTGATCATGGCTGATTATTTCAGGCCGGGTTAGTGTCAATTCAGAATTGCCAGACCTGAATGGGTCACAGAGGATGAATACTTACCATCACACTTTGCTGCTGTTAATGTGTACAGTCAGCCTGTTTTTTTCCGCCGATGTTTTAAGTCAGGAGAAAAAAACTCAGGCTGGTGATAGTGACCCGGTGAATGTACCAACATTTCGAGCTGAATTACCCGGTAGTGGTTCCTCTCAGATGCTGGCAAAAATAAATACCGATCTATTGCCGGATAAAATTAGCGCTATCGGGCAGCAGAAAAGAATTATACATACCCGACGAAATCAGACGATAGATGATTCAGTATACTCAAATTCTCACAGGTATAGTGAGCCCCCGCATAGTGAATACCTGCATAATGAACAACCGCCTATCGGACAGCCCCATATTGAACAATCGGTTAGTGGCAAAGAAATTGCCCATTTGCGTCAGTTATTTCTGCGCGCAGAAGATTATATAAAAAAGGGTGATGACCGACACTATTTTCTACTGGCCGATCAGTTACAGGGCTACCCGCTATATCCTTATCTGCAATACCAATGGTTAAAGAAACATATGGGTGATACGCAGAAGATAAAGGATTTTCTGGCGCAGAACAAGGCATCACGTTATGCGCCGTTGCTGAAATATCGTTGGCTATATCATCTGGCAAAACACAGGCGTTGGAAAACTTTTCTGCAATACTATAATGATAATCACGATAAAACGCTGGTCTGTTATTTTCACCGTGCACAGTTTTATCTAGGAGAAAAACAACTCGCACTAAAAGCTGCACAGAAACTCTGGTCGGTGGGGTATTCGCAGCCTGAAGAATGTAACCCTCTTTTCACACAACTGAAACATTCAGCTCTTTTTACGCAGGATCTTCGCTGGCAACGTTTTAATGCGGCGCTGCGTAATAATAAAGTTTCTCTGGCTCTCTATGTTAAAAAACTGATGCCGGCAGAAAATCAGGCCATTGCCTCTTTATGGTTAAAACTACATAAACACCCGCGGCGTTCTTTCCAGCAGCTTTTAGCTCTGCCTGTTAATGCGCAGACACGACTTATGTTTTTTCATGCAATTAGTCGGATGGCGGCTAAAGATGTTAATACGGCCATTTCATTGTGGGATGCAGACAAAAAACACTTTACTATGGATAAAGCGCAGACAGAGAAAATGGAAAAATGTCTGGCTCTTGCACTGGTATTCAGCCGGGAGCCAGGAGCCTATTCACGTTTCAGTCAGTTAGATCTGCGTGATGACAGCAGCCGCACATGGCGTATTCGTGCTGCTCTGATTGAACAGAACTGGACAGGTGTTATTGATGCCATTACTGCGCTGGATAAGGTTGATCGTCAGCAGGAGAAATGGCAATACTGGCTGGCACGTGCCTATCTGCAAACCGGCAAAGCCAAAGAAGCGGAGAAAATTTTTTCGCGGTTATCCACCCGACGCAGTTATTATGGTTATCTTGCCGCAGACAGAGTTAACCGCATCTACCAGTTATCGGATAGCCCGTTACAGGTAACTGCCGATGAAATCAACGCACTGAAACAGCGTAAATCATTTCGTGCTGTATCTGAATTTATCGTACTGAATAAAATTAATGAAGCAAAGTTACAATGGTGGTATGCGCTGCGTTCACTTGATAAGCAGGAAATTATTGTGGCGGCAAAGCTGGCGCAACAGTGGCAATGGGATGAGATTGCTATTTTTACCATTGCGAAAGTAAAACTATGGGATGATGTTGTTATGCGTTTTCCACTGGCTTATTCTGCAAGTGTCTACAGGAATGCTTTGCGGCAGAAACTAAACCCGGCAATCCTTTTCGGCCTGATACGCCGTGAAAGTGCGTTTAATGAAAATGCCTATTCTCCAACTGGGGCACGGGGTCTGATGCAGATCATGCCACGTACGGCTCGCCAGATTGCAAGGCATTTTAATGAACGCTGGCGGGGTAACCGGAGCCTGTTCGACCCGGTGAAAAATCTAAAATATGGTGCCTATTATTATCAGAAATTGCTGAACAGATATAATGGACATTATGCCATCGCTCTGGCTGCTTATAATGCCGGGCCGGAGCGGGTAAAACGGTGGTTGCCTCGCAATGAGATGGTTCCAGCGGATATCTGGATAGAAACTATTCCCTACGAGGAAACACGCGACTATGTTATCTCTGTATTGACCTACACGCTAATTTATCAGCAACGTACTAATAATGATACTTTAACCATGGCTGATCTAACGCAGGATGTGCCGCCGTATGGTAAATCACATTAAGGACACCTCTATTAATTGATTGCGGCCTTAAGCAAAAAGATGGCTACCGGGCAATGGCAACCTGAGATTAGAATCGTCCAAGATTCAGAGATCTTCCATGATAGTTCGGGTGAGACTGGCTGCAGACAGATACTGGGTCAGCACCCTGTGTTCAATGATTTCGATATCCAGTAACAGCCAGTCATAATATTCAGCGCCTGATTCCATAATGAAATCAGCCACATCATTGATATCATTTTTAATATACCAGGTTATTTCAGCTGCTTCAGCTTTATTGATATTACCGGATTGCAGTGCGCGTGTCAGTGCTGTGTCCAGTGTTTCCTGTAGCGAAAGCAAGCCATGCGGACTCTGTTTGAGTATGTCTTCCATGTCGATAATCATCTGATTGTAGGCGATCAACAGATGATTGCGGCGGATAAAATTGGGGCGACGAACATTTGTTTTGTTATTCACCGGCTAACTCCTGATTTCTACTCGGGTTCCACGCTAATATCATGTAAAATCCAGCTCAACAAATATTTATCATATTATATAGACTACCGCGTTCCGGGCTGTACAGGCATCCGACGAACTGCATAAAAAAATAAAAACCATGAATGAAGAATATACCCCGCAGCAAATTGAAACAGACGTTCAGCAGCGCTGGCAACAGCAATCAACCTTTCGGGTTGTCGAAGATACACAAAAAGAAAAATATTACTGTCTGGCAATGTTTCCCTATCCCAGTGGCCGATTACACATGGGGCATGTACGTAATTATTCCATTGGCGATGTAATTTCCCGCTTTCAGCGTATGCAGGGTAAAAATGTCTTACAGCCGATGGGCTGGGATGCCTTTGGTCTGCCAGCAGAAAATGCAGCCATGAAAAATAAGGTGGCACCGGCAAAATGGACCTATGAGAATATTGATTACATGCGTGAGCAGCTTAAACGTCTGGGCTTTGCCTATGACTGGGACAGAGAGCTGGCGACCTGCCGACCGGAATATTATCGCTGGGAACAATGGCTGTTTATCCGTTTGTATAAAAAAGGCCTGGTCTATAAAAAGACTGCCGGGGTAAACTGGTGCCCGCACGATAAGACCGTACTGGCTAATGAACAGGTGATAAACGGTAGATGCTGGCGTTGTGATAACACCGTTGAACGGCGCGAAATTGCTCAGTGGTTTATGAAAATTACCGATTATGCCGAGCAGTTACTGGCGGATATTGACCAGCTTGATGACTGGCCCGAACAGGTACGGTTGATGCAACGCAACTGGATTGGTCGTTCGACAGGAGTGCGGCTTCAATTTGAAGTGGAAAACGAAACCCCGCTTAGTGTTTATACCACCCGTGTTGACACCCTGATGGGAGTAACTTATGTTGCAATTGCTGCCGAACATCCACTGGCAATAAAAGCGGCGGCTGATAATGCCGCATTACAGGCTTTTATTCATAGCTGTAAAACATCCAGTGTGGCTGAAGCGGATATGGCTACGATGGAAAAACGTGGTATGGCAACGGGACTGATGGCAATTCACCCTGTTAGCGGTGAGTTATTACCCGTCTGGGTTGCTAACTTCGTCTTAATAGATTACGGCTCTGGCGCGGTAATGTCCGTACCGGCTCATGATGCACGCGATTATGATTTTGCCAGAAAATATGACCTGCCCATTAAACAGGTTATCTATCCGGCTGATGGCAGTGATCGTTCGGTGGCAGAAGAGGCTTATGTCGAAAAGGGGATATTAAAAAATTCTACAGAATTTGATGGTTTAAGCTCGGCGCAGGCGGTAGACAAAATTGCTGAGAAGCTGGTGGTGATGAATAAAGGTGAGAAACAGGTGAATTACCGCCTGCGCGACTGGGGCGTTTCACGCCAGCGTTACTGGGGAACGCCGATCCCGGTAATTTACTGTGATAGCTGTGGCGTGCAAACCGTGCCGGAAGACCAGTTACCGGTGGTATTACCCGAAGCGATACAATACGGAGAGGAAATCGGTTCACCCATTAAAAAAATGCCCTCTTTTTATGAAACGCACTGTCCGTCATGTGGTGACAGGGCGCTGCGTGAAACCGACACCTTTGATACTTTCTTTGAATCTTCCTGGTATTACGCCCGTTTTACCTGCCCGGATGCCGATAGCATGCTTGATGAACGGGCAAAATACTGGGCACCGGTGGATCAGTACATCGGCGGTATCGAACATGCCGTTTTACACCTGCTTTATGCCCGATTCTTCCATAAAATCATGCGCGATGAAGGGCTGATAGACGGTGATGAACCTTTTAAACGTTTATTAACCCAGGGAATGGTGTTGAAAGATGGCAGTAAAATGTCCAAGTCTAAAGGCAATACGGTTGACCCTCAGGGGTTAATTGAACAATATGGTGCAGATACGGTGCGCCTGTTTATTCTGTTTGCCGCGCCGCCGGATCAGTCTCTGGAGTGGTCAGACAGTGGCGTGGAAGGCGCTTCACGTTTTTTAAAGCGTTTATGGAAAATGGTACTAACACATTTACAGCAGTTATCCCCAGTGGCACTGGATCTATCCTCACTTTCTGTTACACAGAAAAATCTGCGGCGGACTCTGCACCAGACTATTGCCAAGGTAACGGATGATATTCAACGGCGTTATACCTTTAATACTGCCATAGCTGCGATCATGACGCTAATGAATGAAATAACTAAATGTGATGATAACAGTGAGCAGGGCATGGCGGTGAAGGGCGAGGCCATTGAAGCGGTAGTATTAATGCTGTCACCGATTGTGCCACACATTACTCAGCAATGCTGGCAGGAGCTGGGGCATAAGGGGCTGATTGTCGATGCACACTGGCCAGCGTGTGATGAAAAGGCGCTGCAACAGGATGAAGTAGAACTGGTGGTGCAGGTGAATGGCAAGTTACGCGCAAAAATTCATATTGCGGTCGATGCAGATAACGCCACTATTGAAGCCACTGTAATGGCGAATGAAAAGATTATTGCTAATCTTGCAGGCAAAACGGTGCGTAAAGTTATCATTGTACCGGGTAGACTGGTCAATATAGTAGCCGGGTAACAGCTAAAAACGTAAACCTATGCAGAAGAATATAAAACAACATTATGCACTGGCAGTCGTATTACTGCTTATCTTCACTACATTGTCGGCCTGTGGCTTTCACCTGCGCGGCGCGGTGGTACTATCCCCCGAACTGTCACCTGTTTATCTGCAGGAAAACAGTTCTTATGAACTGGCACGTAAGGTAAGAGCGCTGTTACTGGGCAATCGGATTGATCTGGTTAGCGTACCTGCTCAGGCGAAATCCAGCATTATTCTACTTGGTGATACAAAAAATCGTCGAGTTTTATCCGTTGACAGTAATGGACGGGCACACGAGTACCTGCTGACCTATACGGTAACCGTTGCCTTCAGGGGAAAGGATTTTAAAGAAATAAAACACCGTATTGTATTAACACGAACCCTGCTGTTTGATCCTGGCGCGGTACTGGGTGCAACCAATGAATCAGCCAATCTATATCTGGATATGCAACGTGATGCAGCGCTACGTATTCTGTTGAAGCTGGAAGCATTGTCTTCGCAGACAGAAAATATTCCAGCGCAGAACAATGATCATAACAGCACAGGTAAGGATGCCAAAGTATTGTAAGGTACCGCCATGAACGTTCGACCCGATCAGTTGTCTGCAACGCTAACAGATAAAGTATTCCCACTCTATTTTGTCTGTGGTGATGAACCCCTGCAGCAGATGGAAGCGGGCGATGCGATCCGCCAGTTTTTGAGAACGCAGGATTATAGCGAACGAGAAGTACTGGATATTGATGCTAATTTTGACTGGCAGCGTTTTACCGATGAAACGGCAACGATGTCACTGTTTGCACAACGGCGGATACTTGAGTTACGGTTGCCATCAACTAAACCTGGCAGGCAGGGAGGGCAGATAATAAAGGAATACTGTCAGCATCCGGTGGAAGATATTGTGGTGCTTGTGAATGCCGGCAGAGTTGATTCGAGCACTAAAAAAAGCGCCTGGTTTAAGGCGATTGAACAGTACGCAATGGTGGTGCAGTGCTGGCAGGTAAAGGTAGAAAATTTACCCGCATGGGTAAAACAGCGATTTTTACGGGTGGGTATGCAGCCCGATACAGATGTTGTTGCTTATGTATGTCAGCATATTGAAGGTAACTTACTGGCTGCTGTGCAGGAAATTGATAAGTTACTGCTGTTAATCGGTCCTGGCAAAGTACATTATAGCGATGTTGCCGAGGCCATGACCCGACAGTCACGCTATAGCCTGTTTGAACTGATGGATATGATATTAAAAGGTAACCAGTCACGTGTGATCCGGATTGTGGACGGCTTAAAAGCAGAAGGGATGGAACCATTGTTAATTAACAGTATGCTGGTGAAAGATATCCGCTTGCTGGCAAAAGCAGCCGAAGATATTTCTTCTGCCGATTCTCTGTTACGCCGTTCCGGTATATGGGCTAGTCGTGTTGTGTTATTCAAGAGCTGTTTGCAGCGTCATTCAGTGCGATTTTTTCAGGCAATGATAAAACGTTGTGCGCGTATTGATCGGGCCAGTAAAGGGCTTTCTCAGTCAAATGTCTGGGATGAAATTATGGGCATGAGTTTCCATATTGCCGGGCGTAGCCGTTGATTTTTTATAACGTTTCTGTTATTTGTCACCGACTGTTTTTTCACTACAGCTAATGCTTATCCATTTCAACTGGCTATTGCATTGGCTATAATGGCTGATTTCTCAATATTTAGGATGACGACCTGATTTATGAATACCAATATAAAATCTGTAAAACTGAATATCGAAGACTACATGAATGAGGTGGGGCGGCTTGCTCGTCTTGCATCACGTGAAATTGGTCGGGCAGAAACTGGGGTCAAGAATCGGGCGTTGATGGCGATTGCTGCACAGATAGAAAGACAGGCCGATACACTGTTACAGGCAAACCAGCTGGATCTACAGGCAGGCAGGGAAAAAGGTCTGGAAGTCGCCCTGCTGGATCGGCTGGAAATTACCCCTGCGCGTATCAGTACAATGGCAGAAGGTTTGCGTCAGATAGCAACGTTGCCTGATCCGATCGGTGAAATTACCGGCCTGGCCTGTCAGCCATCAGGTATTCAGGTCGGGCACATGCGGGTGCCGCTGGGTGTGATTGGTATTATTTATGAATCACGGCCGAATGTAACCGCTGATGCCGCCGCATTATGTCTTAAATCGGGTAATGCCGTTATTCTGCGCGGTGGTTCGGAAGCATTCCACTCAAATCAGGCCGTGGCGGCATGTATTACAGCCGGGCTGAAAACAGCAGGACTATCTGCCAACGTGGTACAGGTGGTAGCAACCACCGACCGCGATGCAGTGGGAGAACTGCTGCGGATGCAGGCATTTGTCGATGTGATTATTCCCCGTGGTGGCAAAAATCTGATTGAGCGTATTAGTCGCGAGTCAACCGTGCCGGTAATTAAACACCTTGATGGTATTTGCCATGTTTATATTGACAAAGATGCTGATGCCGAGAAGGCGCTGAAGGTGGCCATTAACGCAAAAACCCAGCGCTATGGTACCTGTAATACCATGGAAACGCTGCTGGTGGATAATGCCATTGCCGCAGATATTCTGCCCGTTCTGTGTGAACATTTCCGGCAGAAAGAGGTAGAGTTACGTGGTTGTGAACGCTGCATAAAAATTGTTGAAGATATGCTTGTCGCCGATGAAACAGACTGGGATACGGAATATCTGGCACCGATTCTATCGGTAAAAGTCGTTGATAATGTGGATGATGCGATTGATTTTATTAATCGCCATAGCTCGGCGCATACTGAATCCATTATTACCGAAAATTACACCACGGCCCGCCGCTTTCTACGCGAAGTTGATTCCAGCTCGGTAATGGTGAATGCCTCGACCCGCTTTGCCGATGGTTTTGAATATGGTCTGGGTGCGGAAATAGGTATTAGTACCGACAAACTGCATGCGCGTGGACCGGTTGGTCTGGAAGGGCTGACCAGTGTGAAATATGTAGTGCTTGGGGACGGGCATATCCGCCAGTGAATCTAGCGCTGAGCAGGCAGGCGACTGGAGTCCGGTTCCGGTCGTCGGTTACGTCATGATTGGTATTTTTGGTGGCACTTTTGATCCGGTGCATTATGGTCATCTAAAACCGGCGCAAGCCGTCATGCAGTCGCTGGCGCTCAGTCAGATTCGGTTTATTCCAAATCGGCTACCGCCACACCGTGCCGTACCCTGGCTGAGTTCGGAGAAACGACAGGCATTACTGGAGATTGCATTACGGCCTTACCCGGGGTTTGTACTGGACAGGCGTGAACTGCAGCGTGAGGAGCCATCCTATATGGTGGATACACTGCAATCGTTAAAGCAAGATTTCCCGGATAAGAGTCTTTGCCTGATACTGGGAGTAGATGCTTTTTCCAGTTTTGAGCAGTGGCACCAGTGGCAGACGATATTAACCCTGTGTCATCTGGTGATTACCCAGCGTCCTGGGTTTGAGCTGGTAGAATCAGCAATGAGTGATTTCCTTCGTGCACGTATTATCAACGATAAAACACAGCTAGCGGTGCAGCAGACCGGTAAAATCCTGTTACAATCGGTACCACAGCTTGCGATCTCGTCAACTGAAATCAGGCTGCGTTTGCAACACGGACAGGCCGTGGATCACTGGCTACCGGCTGGTGTTTATGAACAATTAAAGAGGTTTACTTTAGATGACTGAAACAGGCTTGAAAGCCATGGCAATTTCAGCGCTGGAAGAGATGAAGGCGGAAGATATTAGTGTTATGGATGTAGGCAACAAAACATCGGTTACCGACTGGATTATTGTTGCCAGTGGTACCTCCAGCCGTCATGTGAAATCGGCTGCCGGCAATGTTGTAGAACAGGCGAAGAAGAATGGCACACAACCACTGGGTGTCGAAGGTGAAGATACCGGAGAGTGGGTACTGGTTGATCTGGGCGATGTGGTTGTTCATGTCATGCAGAAAGAAGTACGCAGTTTTTACGACCTCGAAAGTCTGTGGCGAGTGGATGCGCACCACCGAGAGGAAAAAATACAGCAAACTCCCGGAATAAACTAGTAGAGGTTCGTTTGCAGATACATTTAATTGCAATCGGACATAAAATGCCGGTCTGGGTAGATCAGGCTTGTGACGATTATATACGACGCCTGCCGGCGGAAATTCGTATCAATACGGTTTCCCTGCCACTGATTAAACGCGGTAAAAATGCGGATATCAGGCGAATTGTACGTGATGAAAGTCGCAAGTTGCTCGCTGCGGTTCCCGACAATAGCCTTCCCGTTGTGCTCGATGTAGCAGGACAGCCCCTGAGTACAGCAAAATTGGCCACATTACTGGATAACTGGCTACTGCAGGGGCAGAATATTGCGCTGATTATTGGTGGGCCGGATGGTGTTTCTGATGAACTACTGGCAAAGGTGCAACTGAAAATATCATTGTCGGCACTGACCTTTCCACATACTTTAATCCGTGTCATGTTAGTCGAACAATTATATCGTGCATGGTCAATATTAAACAATCATCCGTATCATCGGGCGTAATGAGCAGGTATCAGTCGCAGTGAATAAAGCAGGCCTGGCAACTATTCGAGCTGATATTATACTGGCTTCTGCCTCACCCAGACGACTTGAATTACTCCAGCAAATTGCTGTTAGCTGTGATGTTCATCCGATTGATCTGGATGAAACACCATTGCCTGATGAAGTCGCAGGGGAGTATGTACAACGTCTGGCGCTGGCAAAAGCAACACAGGTATTTCATAAAATAACAGGCAGTCAGTCAGGTAGTTTAAGTCATGTTATTACAGCAAAAACTATTATACCGGTATTAGGCTGTGACACCACTGTCGAAGTGGCAGGGGAAATACTTGGAAAACCGGATGATTGCGCCCATGCAGCTGAAATATTAGCTAAACTTTCAGGCAGGTTACATTCTGTGCATACCGCTGTCGCGCTGGTCTGCACCGGGCAAATTCTGACTGCTACCAGTTGTACTGAAGTTTGTTTTACGAGCCTGTCAGTCCAACGTATTCAGCAGTATATTGCAACCGGTGAACCCATGGGGAAGGCCGGAGCCTATGCAATACAGGGGCAGGGCGCACAATTTATCCGGGCAATACGGGGAAGTTACTCCGGAGTGATGGGTTTACCGTTGTATGAAACTGCAGAATTACTCATGCAGGCAAATATTAACCCGTTAGTACCATCCTCCTCCCAATACTGAAGAACATAAAAGAATAGAAGCAGGTTTTAATATGGTAAGTCGAGCATTGAGTAAGGAAATATTAATTAATATCACGCCACAGGAAACACGTGTTGCATTCCTTGAAAACGGGATGTTGCATGAGCTTTATATCGAACGTGATCGCAGTCGTGGTTTGGTCGGTAATGTGTATAAAGGCAAGGTGGTACGGGTTCTACCCGGCATGGAGGCCGCTTTTGTAGAAATTGGTCTGGAAAAAGCCGCTTTTCTTCATGTTTCTGACGTTGCGTTTAACAACGAAAATAATACTATACCGCATATAGGTCAGGTCTTGCACGAAGGACAGGGCCTTCTGGTTCAGGTCATTAAGGATCAGTTAGGCACCAAAGGGGCAAGGTTAACGACAAATATTACTATTCCATCACGTTATCTGGTGTTTATGCCCAATGCAAATAATATCGGCGTGTCCACCCGGATTGAAAGTGAAACAGAACGTGAGCGTCTGCGTAATCTGATACTGCAGCAGGAACATCGTATAAAAGATGCCGGCTATATTTTACGAACGGCCGCCGAAGTAGCGGATGAAAATGCCATCGCCAGTGATATCAAATATCTGAATCGTTTATGGGAAAACCTGAATCATTCTGATGATATTGATGTGGGTAATGTTGTGCACAGAGACTTGCCATTATATTTACGTGTATTGCGTGATATGGTTGACGAGGAACTGGAAGTAATACGTGTGGACTCGCGTGGTACTTATAAGGTGATGCGTGAGTTTGCCGAAAAATATGTGCCTGAAGTTGTCAATTTTATTGAGCACTATCCAGGAGAACGCCCGATTTTTGATTTACACGGTGTGGAAGATGAAATTCAGAAGGGGCTGGAACGCAAAGTGCAACTTAAATCCGGTGGTTATCTGATTATTGATCAGACTGAAGCCATGACAACTATTGATGTAAATACCGGTGCCTATGTGGGTAGTCGTAATCTGGAAGAAACTATTTTTAAAACCAATCTTGAGGCAGCACAGGGTATTGCCAGGCAGTTACGCCTGCGGAATCTGGGCGGGATCGTGATACTGGACTTTATTGACATGCTTGAAGAGGAGCATAAGCGTCAGGTGCTTCGTGCACTGGAAAAAGCTCTGGAAAAAGATCATGCTCGAACCTGTATCTGTGAAGTATCGTCATTGGGTCTGGTTGAGATGACACGCAAACGAACACGTGAAAGCCTGGAACATGTGCTGTGCGGAACCTGTCCAACCTGTGAAGGCAGAGGAACGATTAAAACTGCTGAGACAATCTGTTATGAAATATTCCGTGAGATTCTGCGTGAAGCCAGGCAGTTTGATGCCAGAGAACTATTGGTACTTGCAGCACAGGACGTGGTAGATATGCTGGTTGATGAGGAGTCGAACAGTCTTGCCGAGCTGGAGGATTTTATTGGTATTCCTATTAAGTTTCAGGTTGAAGCACTGTTTATGCAGGAACAGTATGATGTTGTGATCCTCTAAAGGATCTGTACCATCTATAACAATAGAAGAATCGGTTAAATAAATTATGCGCTGGTTACTGCAGTTTCGTGTTTGTATTATTGTCATGCTGGCAGTGATATTAATTCTTGCTGCTATTTCATTTAGTATTGTCCGGGCAATTTTGCCTTATGCTACCGGGTATAAAACAGAAATTGAGACACAGTTAAGCCAGCAGATTGGTTTGCCCGTACATATTGAGAAAATTGGTGCTGATATACACTGGTTTTCACCACGGCTGAAGCTGCTCAATGTGACCATCTATAATGCAAAAAATAATGTACCGGTTTTTCATTTTGACAAGTTTGTGTTTGCACTTGATCCCATTAGAAGTTTACTTAGATGGTCGTTAACGGTAAGTGAAATCAGCCTGGTTGGTGTTGATGTTTCAATAGAAAGACATGCTGACAACAGATGGGTAATACAGGGGATGGAATTTAAAAATGACACCTCTGGCGGGGTGTCAAAAAAATTACTTTATACCCTGCAACATGCCAATTATTCTCTGCTTAAAAGTAATATCTACTATCGGGATTTTACGGAAAATAAATTATCACTGGATCTGCATAACGTTAATATTGATGCTGAAAATTATGGAGATCATCATGCATTACAGTTAAGTATGCAATTGCCGAAGGATTATGGACGTTCACTTCGAATTAGTACCCGGTTTGATGGTGATCTGGGTAGTACTGCCACTGGAAAATTTTATGTTGAAGGTAAGGGTATCATACTGAGTCAATGGCAGAAAAAATTCAAATGGTTACCAAAATATACATTTAACGGTATATTAAATACCTCTATCTGGGGGAATCTGGTAAAAAATAAACCGACTGAGTTAGTGGCTACTATTGCTGCCAGTAAGTTTTCATTTTCAAGCATCGAAAAAAAGATTAAACCATGGCATGTTGACAAACTATCAGCCAGGCTGCGCCTGAGCCGGTTTCATCAGGCCTGGAGATTACGTATTGCCAATCTTGCAATGCAACAGTCAGGTAAAGCATACTGGCCCCATGTGGCCAGTATTTCAGCCGGATTTGATAATAAAAATATCTTTATTAATGCTGATTTTCTGCGCATTCAGGATATGCTGAAGCTGGCCAGACTTGGTGTTAATAATAAACAACTTGACCTGTTGACGAGAATTAAACCGGTTGGGGATATTTATAATCTTCGTTTTCTTTATTCTTACGATCATCCGGATGCAATGCAGTTACAGGGGGAATTTGTTAATGCTGGCGTAACACTTCCTGATGTGCCCGCAAAGATTAGTGGTATTGATGCTGATATCCACTATAGAAAAAATCGCCTGTCACTTAATCTGCTTACAGAAAATGCACATATCAGGTTTGCCAACCTGTTTCGTAAATCAATGCACTTTGATTTACTTGAAGGCAAAGCGGTTATTACCTTATCCAAAAATTTCAATCAGGATCATGGCTGGTCGCTACAGGCGCCCGCGCTGCATATAAAAAATGCCCATATCGATATTTATTCACGTTTGTTTATCAGAGCACAGCAAAAGCAAACCGTAACACCGGTTATAAAGGTTGCACAGAAACAGCCTGTACAGGGACTAAAAAAACAGGATTTATTTATAGATATGCAGGCTAATTTCTATGATGCCTATGGAAAATATGCTGCCTATTACATGCCAGTAGGTATTATGGACCCTGCCCTGGTCAGGTGGCTTGATGGTGCTGTTACAGATGGCTATGTTAAACAGGGGCAGTTTATATTACATGGAAGTCTCAGCGATTTTCCTTATAAAAATAATAGTGGGGTAATGGAAGTGGTGTTCCAGCCCGCTAACCTGACGTTGAAGTTTCTTGATAAATGGCCGGCCATTACAGATATGTCAGCAAAGATAAGATTCTATAACCGGAGTATGTTTATTACTGATGGGACAGGTAAAACGCTGAATGGAAATATAACAGGGGCAAGTGCACAAATAAAGAATATGCAACATCCATCTCTACATCTTCATGCAAATATTGCTTCCTCAATGAAAAATATGGATGCCTATATCAGGAATAGCCCGCTGAATGATACTATTGGTAATACCTTAAAATTATTTCAGATGGATGGTGATACAAACCTTAATCTATCATTAAATATACCTTTATATGCTGATTTGGTAGTGCCTGATTACACGGGGGATTTACGCCTGATTCATGCTAGCTGGTATTATCCTGAGCTATTGTATTCTCTGGATGATATAAATGGTGTATTTCATTTTACCAGGGATAGCATTTCTGCAAAATCGGTGCGCGCAAAATCAAATGGCCAGATTATAAAACTGTCAGCGCGTACCATTACAAAAAATGGCTCACCTGAAGTTATTTTTGGCATTAATGGAAAATTTAATATCGATAAACTGTTAGCAATTTATGACTGGATTCCGCATAACTGGTTATCGGGACGTTCACTCTGGAATATATCGGTTTCTGTTCCCTATAAGCCTGAAACTTATCTGGCGCATATTAATGCAGATTCTAAACTGAAAGGGGTGTCAATATTGGCATCTAAAGTAGTTAGCAAACCTTCGGCAAAACCATTGCCGTTATCACTATCTATTGATGTACTGGATAACAATGGTTTACATGTTGATATAGATAGTAAGAATCTATTGCAACTTTATGCACAAAGAAATTCTACTGGACTGGTCAGTTTTACGGTTAAATCAGGATTAATATCAGGCAAAGGGTCTTTTGGGAAAGGTCTGAACAAAGATACCCCAGTAAAGCTCAGGCTGGATAAACTGGATTTATATTCATTACTTGCTTCTAAGGGAAATGAGCAGGGAAGTAAAAAAATAAAACCAGTAAACTTTCCACCATTAAACTGGAAGGTAAAAACGCTATTATGGAATGGCTTGACTTTCCATAATCTGGTACTTGATACGGACTGGAATCGACACGGAATGCTGATTAATGCACTTAACTTTGATGGGCCGTCGATGACTCTCCGGGCAAAAGGTACGTGGTTATCAAATTGGCGGTATAAAAATAAAACAGAACTGAGCGGTAGTATCCGTAGTAATAATATGGGCTCAACATTGACCGGACTGGGATTTGAAAAAAGTATTGACAGAGGTAATCTGGAGGCAAGTTTTAATACCAACTGGCAAGATGAGCCCTATGCCGTTACATGGAAAAATGTAAGTGGTAAAATTAATTTTAAGCTTAAAGATGGCCAGATTCTTGAAATGAATCCGGGAGCCGGGGGGCGCCTGTTGGGGTTGATGAATATATTTGAGCTTACCAACCGCCTGTCACTGGATTTTGGTGATGTTTATCGAAAAGGATTCTCTTTCGATACCATTAATGGCGAGCTCGATTTTTCTAATGGGTTGGGCAAATTAGAAAACTTTGATGTTAAGGCTCCATCTGCAAATATTAAAATGACTGGTAATGTTGGACTGGTCAGGCATGACTATGATTTACTTATGCGAGTCAAGCCTCATGCGAGTGGACTTACCTTTGCGGGAGGCGCTTTACTGGGTGGCGTGGCCGTTGGTGCAGGCCTTGCTATATTGCAAAAAGTGTTCAATATCAGTCTCATTAGTGATGATATCTATACGATTACTGGATCATGGGATAAACCGGTAATCAAGAAAATAGTAAGTAAAATAAACAACAGCCAGAATGATGAGAGTGATGATGGTTTTTAAACAAATGATGGTTTTCAAACAAGTTATTAGCCCACTACCGTTTGTTATATTCTGTTTCCTGTTGACAGCATTTTCCAGTGTTTATGCAACGCAGAATAAACCATGGGTACTTACATCTGAGCAATGGGAAATGAATCGAAGTGGGAGCAAGATTGTAAAAATACCGGTTTTAAAAAAAGTCATCAGAAACTGGATGAACCGTTATGAAACTGAACCGAATACGGTTATTTTGCTGCATTATCCCGGTGGTGAAGAAGGTGAACTGTGGGTACAGGAACTGACTGACTGGCTGGTGGCTTTAGGTGTTCCATCAAAAAGCATTATGATGGTGCCAGGTAGTGATTCAGATGATATGATTGGTATTGAACTCGGACGACGATAAAACAGATAGCTTATGTTTTACTGTGATGTTCCATTTTGTGTGATAGATTATTCAGAAGCATCTTATCGGAGATAGTAATAAGTGAGTAAAGTTGCAGCAGTACAGATGGCATCAGGTCCTAATGTGAAAGCAAATCTTGCTGAAGCGGAGAAATTGATAAAAATTGCCGTACAACAGCGTGCTGAAATGGTTGTTCTGCCTGAAAATTTTGCCATTATGGGAACGTCAGAAACGGATAAGGTGAAAATTGCTGAAACTTATGGAGAGGGATTGCTGCAGGACTTTTTAAGTGAACAGGCCAGAAAACTTGGTATTTGGCTGGTTGGCGGTACGATTCCACTTCATTCGCGAGATCCATCAAAAATATCAGCTGCCTGCATGCTTTATAATGATCAGGGGGAATGTGTTGCTCGTTACGACAAGATACATCTATTTGATGTTACCATTGAGGCATCAAACGAGAGCTATACTGAATCAGAAACAATTTCAGCCGGAAGCAAAACGGTTGTCGCCGATACCCCTTTTGGTAAGCTGGGACTAGCCGTCTGTTATGATTTGCGTTTTCCGGAGATGTTCCGCGCCCTGGTAGACCAGGGAATGGAAGTTTGTGCGATGCCATCGGCTTTTACCAGCATAACCGGGAAGGCTCACTGGGAATCATTATTGCGTGCGCGTGCCATTGAGAATCTCTCCTACTTTATTGCTGCGGATCAGGGCGGTTATCATGTTGGTGGCAGAGAGACACATGGTGACAGTATGATTATTGACCCCTGGGGGCTAATATTAAATCGCCTGCCCAACGGTACCGGTGTCGTTGTCGCTGAGATAGACAGTGCCAGACTTGAACGTACTCGCGAGATGTTCCCTGTGTTACAGCATAGACGTTTTTATTGTACGTTTGATTAATTACCGTTCTCCTTAGTAAATACAATCAGCACCCCTTAATATCGGGCAAGGTTAATCAAATGGGTTTCGAAAATATCATCTTCGAATTTGTTCTTATCTTTGCTGGCGCTGCTATTCTCGCCACCTTATTTCTCTACCTGAAACAGCCCATTATTCTTGCCTATATTGTACTAGGGATGATCGCCGGTCCGTGGGGGCTGGCTATTATCAAACAGCCAGAACATATTGAACAGTTATCTCATATTGGCGTAATTCTGCTGCTGTTTTTACTTGGAATGAATTTACAGCCGGAACGGCTGGTGCATTTGTTCAGTAAAACGGCGGTAATTACCCTGATTACCAGCATTGTTTTTCTGCTTGTGTGTACGGCAGTAGCAAGATTGTGGGGATTCGATTTAATCAAAAGTCTGGTTATCGGCGCATCATTGATGTTCTCCAGCACCATTATCAGTCTTAAATTAATCCCTACCACGACATTGCACCATAAACATACCGGTGAGATGATGACCAGTGTGTTATTAATGCAGGATGTCATTGCGATTCTACTTATTCTGGTGATGACGGGCAGACAGAATGAAGATGTAGTGGTGAGCGTTATCTTGTTGCTGGTAAAACTTCTAGTACTTGCAGTGCTGGCATTTGTCCTGATGAAGTTTGTCATTAACCGTCTGTTTATCAAGTTTGATACTATCCGTGAATATGCCTTTCTACTTTCACTGGGTTGGGGGTTATTCGGTGCAGGTATCGCAAAATATGTTGGGCTGTCATATGAAATGGGTGCCTTCATTGCCGGAGTATCATTTGCTTCATCACCAGTGGCCATGCTTATTGCTGAAGATCTAAAACCTCTGCGTGATTTTTTTCTGATATTGTTTTTCTTTTCTATTGGTGCGCAATTTAACTTTCTGGTTTCACAGAATGTTCTATATGCCGGTTTATGTTTGGCGATAACCATTGTTGTTATCAAACCTTTTGTATTTAAAAAGGGATTTGAATTAATTGGTGAATCTAAATCACTTTCAACGGAACTTGGTGTGCGTCTTGGTCAGGGCAGTGAATTTTCGTTACTGGTTGCCTACAGTGCACTAAGTGCAGGGTTAATTGATGTTTACACTTCATATTTAATTCAGATGGTAGTCATTATCAGTTTTGTATTGTCTACGTACTGGGTTGTCTTTCGCTATCGCACCCCGATATCGAGTACTGAACGGCAACGGATGGATTGATGTAATCAAAACAGGAGAAATGAAATGAAGAAACAACCAATTTACTGTCTGAGCCTGTTGATGGTAATAACCAGCAGTATGGCGATGGCTGGCGATATTACACAGGGTAAAATAAAGGCTGCCGTGTGTGCAGGCTGTCATGGTACCAATGGTATTGGTTTGAGTGCTGAATTTCCAAATCTTGCCGGACAGAAACAGGCTTACTTATTAAAACAGTTGCAGTCATTTAAAACCGGGATCCGGAAAAATGTAACCATGAATGCTATGAGTGCTGCATTGAATGAAAACGATATGAAACATCTGGCGGCGTATTATTCCAGTTTACCTGCTGCAATAAAGATTTCTACAGTAAAGCCTTCTACAGGTTCTATGATTCACACAGACGCTATAGTCAGTAAAAAAGAATTTCCTCAAACTATCTTCATTACCATGAAAAACAGCGCAACTGTAGAGACTTTTCCGCAGCAGATAAACTGGAAGGGTGGGCCGAATATGTTGTATGACGCGGTAACGCCGGATGGAAAAATACTGTTATCCACCAGTCCTTCTGATAACACCGTGTATGTTTTTGATACCGGCAGTGGCAAACAACTAGCGATTATACCGGTAGGTAAAGCGCCAAAAGGTGTGAAGGTGATGCCGAATGGTCGCTTTGCCTATGTAAGTAATCAGGGTTCGGCCAGTATTAGCGTGGTAGACCTGAAGCGGCTAGTCGTGGTCGATACAATAAAAGTGAAACAGGAGCCGCATAATATTCGTTTTACACATGATGGAAAACTTGCTTATATAACCTTGCAGGGTGGGGCAGGGCTGGCCGTAATTGATACGTCAACACGTAAAATGATTCGTGTGATTCCGTTGCCAGGTATTACCGGGCCACATAATCTAGATTTGTCTGCCGACGAAAAAACGGCTTTTGTGCGTGATTTTGTTCACCATGTTGCGGTGGTTGATCTGACCACCGGCAGGGTAAAGAAAGTGATTACAGTCGGTAATGGACATGGTGGTATTGATGTAACGCCCGATGGTCGTTATGCGGTAACTGGCGCGATTGGAGATGATTATGTTTCAGTCATTAATACCCGTACACTAAAGCTACAGAATATTAAAGTCGGCAATGGCCCGCATGGTGTTCGTGCCAGTAGAGACAGTCGCTGGATTTATGTTACCCTGACTAAAGATAATGCAGTGGCCGTAATTAATACTGCAACCATGAAAGTGGTAAATAAAATTACCACCGGTAAGTTTCCCTTCTGGATAGCAGTAGTGGGGAATCCATAAAAAAGGGTAGTTAAAAATATGACCGCTATTCCATTAGCCCCCTCTCCCTCCGGGAGAGAGTTGGGGCGAGGTGAGAAGATTTTCGGACAGACTCCTGGTCTGATGTGGAAGAAAGGTAATGCCGCGTGTGTGGCGCCATAAAATCAATGTCGGGTCCGTTAGGAACAATACCGCTCGGATTGATAGAATGATGACTACCAAAGTAGTGTTTTTTAATATGATCCATATTTACTGTTTCCGCGATTCCCGGAATCTGATAAAGCTCACGGGTATAATCCCACAACTGAGGGTAATCAGTCAGGCGTTTTTTACAGGTTTTAAAATGGCTGTAGTAAACGCTATCAAAGCGGACCAGTGTCGGGAATAAGCGCCAGTCGGCTTCCGTTATCCGACTACCAAGCAGGTAACGCCGTGATGCCAGCATTGTTTCAAGTTCGTCCAGGGTGTTAAACAGCCGGTCAAAGGCTTTATCATAAACGGCCTGGGTTCGGGCAAAACCGCAGCGATATACGCCATTATTGATATTGTCGTACACTTTTTTATTAATCGCATCAATGTCTTTGCGTAAATCTTCAGGGTAAAAATCATCATCAGAGTGTGTGTAATCATCAAAAGCCGAATTGAACATGCGGATAATTTCGGACGATTCATTGTTGACGATGCTCTGGCGTTGTTTGTCCCAGAGAACCGGTACAGTAACCAGTCCGTTAAAACCGGGGTCGGCGATTAAATAATTTTCATATAAGGAGTCTGTGTGGTTGATATGGTCCTGTGTGGCACCGGGGTATTTGCCGAACACCCAGCTTTCCTCCGGCATCAGCGGGTGGACAACGGAAATAGAAATTAAATCTTCCAGTTTTTTTAGTACCCGGAAAATTAAGGTGCGATGTGCCCACGGGCAGGCAAGGGAAACATAAAGGTGGTAACGTCCCGGCTGTGCAGGGAAGCCACCTTCACCCGTGGGGCCAGGGTTTCCATCTTTTGTTATCCAGTTTCTAAAACCGGATTCAGTGCGAAGGAATTCACCATTCACTGTTTCTATTTTGCCGTTGATTAATTCCTTAGTCATTGCTTTATGTCTTCCGGTTATCAAAGCTATAGGCACCAGCGCCGTGAACAGCCAGCAGCAACAGGCCACCACCGATGGCGAAATCACTCATAAACATTATCATCTGCGTTTGGTCAGCGAAGTTGTGGTGGAAGATGATCGCCGCAATCAGACTGAATATGGCAAGTGCTATCGCTGCCCAACGGGTTTGCCAGCCAACGATAATAGCTATCGCCCCACCAATTTCCAGCAGTATGACCAGCGGAAGCAGACTGCCCGGTACACCCATCGCATGCATATAACCCTGCGTACCTGCATAGCCACTAATCTTGTCTATTCCAGCAATCAGGAATATCTGAGCAAGTAATAAACGTGCAATAAGTTGACTAAATTTTTCCATCTCGAATTACCTCTGTTATTGATAAATTTTTACTGAAACGGATAGTTATTGTTCAAGACACGCTGTAAACATCCCCATGTAAGCTCGATACCCGCATCCCTGTGGCTGAAGGTCTTGAACAATAGTATCCTTTTCATCCATCCTGTTGTTAGTAAGGGGCGGTTCTGCTATTCGGACAGGCTCAGGGAATCTGCGTTATTCTTCGTTGTTTTTATGACTGCCATCGCAGAAAGGAGGTGTTTTAGTCTGTTTGCAGCCGCAGAAATATACTTCTGCGGATTTTTCCGCAACATACTGCAACGGGCTGAAACTTGTCCCCTTGTGTGAACCATCACAAAAAGGCTGGGTTTTACTTCTGCCACAGGTACACCAGTAATAGGTTTTACCGGCCTCGACTTCAACGGCAAAAGGGGTATCGGAACTTCTGATTGCTTCGGACATTTTTATTCTCCTGTTATGAAATAAGACAATGCGTTTGCTGTGATGCAGGTTAACAGTATTATCGTTATTGTTTAAACAGAAATAAACCGCTACTATAAGAAATAATTGTTCTTATATTAGCAACAGTAAAAGGTGCGGGATGGATCGCTTCGAAAATATGAATTATTTTATTCGTGTGGTGGAGGCGGGTAGTATCAGCGGTGCTGCAGATCGTCTGGGAATAGCAAAATCGGTAGTCAGTCGTCGGCTCAAAGAGCTGGAATCACATCTGGGCGTTGAGCTGCTCCACCGTACCACACGGCAGATGAAACTGACGACTACCGGGCGTAGCTTCTATCATCAATCACTGCGTATTTTGCAGGATGTTCGAGAAGCGGAGCTGGCCGCATCACAGGCACATGGTATCCTGGAAGGTAGTTTGAAAGTGGCATTGCCAGTGAGTTTCGGTTTAATGCATCTGGGGCCAGCAATCAATGCATTTATGCAGGCGCATCCGCAAATTGAATTTGAACTGGATTTTAATGACCGCCAGGTAGATATTATGGAAGAAGGATTCGACCTCGCTATTCGTATTGCCCGACTGCCTGATTCAAGTTTTATCGCCCGCCGTCTTGCGACTATCCGCAGTATTATCTGTGCAAGTCCCGTCTACCTCGATCGTATGGGGGTGCCTCAGTTACCCTCTGATCTCATCAATCATCGCTGTCTGGTTTATAGCCTGATTCGCGATTCTGCGCACTGGTATTTATCCACCACAGCCGGGAAAACGATTAAGGCAAAAATACGTCCCGGTTTAAAAGCGGGCAATGGTGAGTTTCTTCGTGATTCTGCTGTCAACGGGCTGGGAATTGTGATGATACCCTCCTTTATTGTTTATCAGGAAGTTGCAGCAGGCGCTCTGGTGCCACTATTGACCGATTACAGCTGTCCAGATGTTGATGCTTATGCCCTGTATCCACAAACACGTCATCTTTCGCATCGTGTCAGAGCATTTGCTAATTTTCTGGTAAAACGTTTTGCAGGAATCCCTTACTGGGATCAGTAAAACCAGATGGTTAGCTGTCAGGTTCCATGGTTTTCTGGAACTCCGGTGTTTTTATGTCGCTTTTTCCTTATTTCCATCCCGGTCAGGGAGTACCAGAACGGCGGGGTGGACTATGGCCGTTTGAATTTTTTGCGCGCGCGTTCTACTTTGTTTCTTATCACGCAGTCCTCAACATGGTCGTTGATCAGCCCCATTGCCTGTATAAAAGCATACACCGTAGTGGGGCCGATAAATTTCCAGCCCAGTTTTTTCAGGTCTTTTGACAAGGCAATTGATTCTATTGATGTCGATGCAGTCTGTGGCTTTACGAGTTGCTTCTCATCCGGTTCGTAACGCCAGAAAAAGGTGGCCAGCGAGCCTTCCAGTTTGACGAGTTCCTGAGCGCGTTTTGCATTGTTGATGACCGCTTCAATCTTGCCGCGATGGCGAACAATGCCTTTGTCACCGAGAAGACGATTGATATCGCGTTGGGTGAAACACGATATTTTATCGAAATCAAAATAATGAAAAGCAGAACGGAAGTTCTCGCGTTTGGCAAGAATAGTGCGCCAGCTTAGCCCGGATTGAAAACCCTCCAGACACAATTTTTCAAATAAGCGATGATCATCTTTGACCGGGAAACCCCATTCGTTATCGTGATAGTTGAGAAATTCCGGTGCAGAATCGCACCATTTACAGCGTAACTTACCGTCAGCTCCTTTTATTGTCGCCGTCATGTTAAGAGCTTCCATAGGTTTTCTGTATATAACGTTCTATCAATACTTCAAATTCTTCAGCAATTTTATCGCCTTTTAAGGTTAGCGTTTTTACCCCGTCTTCATAAACCGGGGCGACTGGCCGCTCTCCATTGCCGGGCAGACTGATACCGATATTGGCATGTTTACTCTCCCCAGGGCCATTGACCACACAGCCCATGACGGCGACAGACATGGTTTCAACCTCCTTATATTGCTGTTTCCACTGTGGCATCTGTTGGCGCAGATAATCTTGTATGCGGGAAGCGAGCTGCTGGAAGGTGGTGCTGGTGGTGCGGCCACAGCCGGGACAGGCAGTGACCAGCGGAACAAAAGAGCGCAGCCCCATTGTTTGCAGGATTTCCTGTGCCACAATAACTTCTTTTTCTCTTGGCGCGCCCGGTTGCGGGGTAAGTGAAACACGAATGGTATCACCAATACCATCCTGTAATAAAATAGCCAGTGCGGCAGTTGAAGCAACAATACCCTTGGAGCCGATACCGGCTTCGGTTAAACCAAGGTGCAGGGCGTAGTTACAGCGCTTTACCAGAGAGCGATAGACGGTAATTAGATCCTGTACCACACTCATTTTACAGGAAAGGATAATTCGATTTTTCTCCAGACCTGTCGCTTCAGCCTGCGCGGCACTGTCCAACGCCGAACGAATCACCGTTTCCAGCATAATATGATGGGCATCAAAAGGTTGTTCACGCTGTGCATTTTCATCCATTAGAGTAGCCAGTAATGCCTGATCCATGCTGCCCCAGTTGACGCCAATGCGTACTGCTTTACCGTACCGAATGGCGAGTTCAATCATGGTAGCAAAACGGTTTTCACGCTGACTACCCTTGCCAACGTTACCGGGATTAATGCGATATTTTGCCAGCGCCCGGGCGCAGTCTGGGTAATCGGTGAGCAGCTTGTGGCCGTTAAAGTGAAAATCGCCAATCAGAGGAACACTGCAAAAATTTTTATCCAGCGTCTCGCGTATGTAGGGTACCGCTGCGGCTGCATTGGCATCATTGACCGTAATACGCACCAGTTCAGAGCCAGCTTCTGCCAGTTGCAGAATTTGTCTGGTTGTGGCATCAATGTCAGACGTATCGGTATTGGTCATGGATTGTATGGCAATCGGCGCATTGCCACCGATCTGTACGCCATCAATATTAACGCCCAGGGTTTTGTGTCTATGCTGGTAACAGGGAGGAAATTCCATGATAAAACTCAATAAAAAAGCATTATTTTACCCTATAAATGCTGCGGTGGTGATCAAACCCTTTCGTTTATCTATACAATAGTATCTTTTTAATATCAGTTTTTACCTTCCGCTTCAGAATAGTGATAATCTGTTGTTCAGAGCTTCCCTGGCTGTCCGATGGGGTCGCTTTGAACGACAAATACGGATGTGTACAATCAAACCATTATGGGTATTACTATGCAGGATACTGAATTTGTAAATGGCTTATTACATTTTTTACAACATTCACCAACGCCGTTTCATGCGGTAAAT
>CAYXNL010000002.1:0-76450 GCA_964466455.1 uncultured Thiotrichaceae bacterium | reverse complement strand
GGCTCATCAACTGCAAAAATTCACGTCTGGATATAGACATAAATAAGTTCTCCTCTCAAGAATGCGGTAGTGCTACCAAAACCGGTCATAAAAACCGGCAGTTAAAATGATTTTCAGCCAGAAATCGAACCCTATAATGCCAGGAAACCGCTGAAGTTTTTGACTTTACCACATCAGATAATCGCGCACCAACAATCATTGTTCTTCACTTTTCAATTTCAGAACCCCCTGCATACCAGGTGGTTTTTATTCAACCCGGTTCTCCCACTGAAAACGGATACCAGCAACCCCCTGCGCTCCAGCCTGCCATGCTGTTGAAAGATCTGCCCTGCCTACGCCGCCCAATGCATAAACAGGTAAAGACGTTGTGCTGATCTGTTCTGCAAACACCCGCCAGCCAAGTGGCTTTGCCTGTGGATGACTGGTAGTTGGCCGCAGCGGAGATAGTACAATAAAATCCAGCTCAAGCCGTTCGGCTCTGTTTATATCCTGTTGCGTATGACAGGAGGCGGCCAGTCGATAATGCTGCCGATAAGCCTGCACGCTGTCGGCATCAAGCTGATGCAGTCTATAACTATCAAAATGTATCCCACTAAATACCAATTGTTGTTTTTGAATAATTTCACACAAATATTCATCAGGAATGTTCAGCATCAATACCACTTTCTCTTTAGCACATAGCGCAGAAGCTGATTTGATAATCTCTGCAGCAAGGTCTTTATTATGCTTGATCCACTGTATTTTCAGGCGCAGCTGAAGCAGTTTAATGCCCTGATTAATCGCCGTAGAAAGACGTATATTAAAATCATTAAGGGAAATAAATTTACCGCTAATCAGATAGAGTGGCGGCAGTTGCAATGCGGTGATAATGGTTTTATCTGCTGCGGGAAAATCACTGCTATTCAGGGTATGGACCGGTTGCCACTTTAACCTCTGCCCCTCAGCGCCGATAGTTGCGGTCGAGTCGATACCTGCTTTATATGAAAACGAATCCACCCGATAGACTGACAGATGCACTGTTTTATCAGGATAATCATGTTGCAGGGTAATCAGAGGACGCGGCGAATGAATAATAAGAGCAAGTTCTTCTGCTATTTCACGATGCAATGCCTGCCCGATGGTTTCACCAGGTTCGACTTTGCCGCCAGGAAATTCCCACAAACCACCCTGATCAACGTTCTGGCGACGTTTGCTAACAAGCACTTCATTGTTATGATTAACAATAGCAGCCACTGCCACCTTTAGCGGGGTCATCATTGCAAACACTCACCAACGAGGCTTTCTATGTGCGATACTCGGCGTTGATAGTGACATAATCATGCGACAGATCGGTTGTCCAGATAGTTGCCCGTTCATTTCCACGTCCCAGTTCCACGCGAATAGTAATCTCTGCCTGATTCATCACTCTTTGCCCTCGCTCTTCTGTATACTGGTCATCTCTTCCTCCTGTACGCACGATACAAACTTCACCCAGAAAAATATTCACTTCTGCGATATTAAAATCAGGCAGGCCAGAACGACCCACAGCGGCCAAAATTCGCCCCCAGTTCGGGTCACTCGCAAACAGAGCTGTTTTTACCAGCGGGGAGTGGGCAATGGTATAGGCAACTATTTTTGCTTCCTGCTTTGAGTTTGCCTGTTCAATATCAATCGTAACAAATTTGGTTGCACCTTCACCATCACGGATTATCGCCTGCGCCAACGTAATACAAACTTTTTCCAACGCCTGAAAAAAATAACCGTGCGGATCGCTGGCATCATCAACCTGTATGGCTGTTTTCCCGGTGGCAACCAGCATACAGGCATCATTGGTGGAGGTATCGCCATCCACCGTAATCGCATTAAAACTGTTTTCTACCGCCCGGCTCAGATATTGCTGCAATATTTCCGGTGCAACGGTGGCATCCGTAGCAATAAAACACAACATGGTTGCCATATCCGGTTTTATCATACCCGAACCTTTCGCCATCCCTGTCAGGATAATAGTTTCCCCGCCAATCTTTAGCTGCGCCGAAACCACCTTGGCTATGGTATCGGTAGTCATAATGCCATGTGCTGCGACCAGCCAGTTATCCACTGCCAACTGTTCAATTAACGGTATTATCCCCGTATGCAGTTTTTCCATCGGCAAAACTTCACCGATTACTCCGGTTGAAAAGGGCAGCACCTCTACCGACCGGCAGGAAAGATTCTCCGCCAGCCAGTCACAACATTGATGAGCATCATTCAATCCCTGTTTTCCAGTACCAGCATTGGCGTTGCCGGAATTAATAAGAAAAGCGCGAGGAGGCGATTGTTGAAGATGAGTTCTAGCGACCATGACCGGTGCGGCGCAAAAGGCGTTTTTGGTGAAGGTTGCCGCGCAACTGCTCCCTGCATCAAAATAGATAAGCACCAGATCATCATTGCCATTAGTTTTTATACCACTGGCGATGCTGGCAAGCTGTACACCGTTAACCGCTAATACCATTGATGGTTCAGACAGTCCTACTGACATAAGATATGACTACTTCAGTTTACCGTGACAGTGTTTGTATTTCTTTCCTGAACCGCAGTGACAGGGTTCATTGCGACCAATTTTTCTCCCACTACGCTGATATGGCTGTGCTGGTGGGGCAACGTTTTCATCAACCGCGCTCTCCTGGCCGATGGGCGCACTATCTGCATGCTGGTAATTTATATTCTGCACCTGTGGATTTTCATTCGCTTCCAGCTGCTCTACTTCTTCACTATCCTGAATTTTTACTTTCGAAAGAATAGTGACTACTTCGTACTTTATCTGTTCCAGCATTTCCGTAAACATTTCAAACGATTCAAGTTTATATTCCTGTTTCGGGTCTTTCTGGGCATAACCACGCAGACCAATGCTCTGCCGCAAATAATCCATTGCTGCCAGGTGTTCTTTCCATAGACGATCCAGTACATTCAACATAACATGCTTTTCATAGGCACGCATGCCCTCTTCACCAACAATCTGTTCCTTCGTTTTATAGTCATCGACCAGAGTCTGTAAAATACGTTTACGCAGACCACTTTCACTTAGCATATTATCCTGATCCAACCAGTCTGCCAACGGCATTTTCAGACCAAATTCTTCCTCAAATACATTTTCCAGCCCCGGGATATTCCATTGCTCATCCAGACTGCCAGGCGGAATATATTGCGTAATGGCATTATTTATCATCTCCTCACGAATCACTTCAACGGTTGCGGACAGATCAGCTTCAGCCATCATTTCATTGCGTTGCTTATAAATAACACGCCGCTGGTCATTAGCAACATTGTCATATTCCAGGAGCTGTTTACGAATATCGTAGTTATGCCCCTCTACCTTACGCTGTGCATTTTCAATAGCCCGGTTCACCCACGGGTGTTCAATTGCTTCACCCTGTTCCATCCCTAGTTTTTTCATCAGCCCACTAACCTTATCCGATGCAAAAATACGCATCAGATCATCTTGTAGGGAAAGATAAAAACGACTTGAACCTGGATCACCCTGACGACCCGAACGTCCACGAAGCTGATTGTCAATCCGCCTTGATTCATGACGTTCACTACCGATAACATGCAGACCACCAGCGTCCAGCACTTTCTGATGGCTTATTTCCCACTGTTCGCGAATCTGCTGCTGTGCTTCTTCGCCTGCATCGGGTTGTGCCACCAATGATGCCTCAAGATTACCGCCCAGTACAATATCAGTACCACGACCCGCCATATTTGTTGCAATAGTTACCGTACTGGAGCAACCGGCGTTTTCAATAATATGGGCTTCATTTTCATGCTGTTTTGCATTTAACACATTGTGTGTAATTTTTGCTGCGTTAAGCTTTTTTGAAAGCAATTCAGAAACATCAATCGAGGCAGTACCAACCAGCACTGGCTGATTTTTTTCAACGCAGTTTTTGATATCGGCAATAATCGCCTCGAATTTTTCCTCCGTAGTGAGGAACACCTGATCAGTATGATCGGTGCGAGCCATCGGTTTGTTGGTCGGGATAATAACAACCTCAAGGCTGTAGATCTGTAACAGCTCTTCCGCTTCCGTATCAGCCGTACCGGTCATCCCCGATAATTTGTCGTAGAGACGAAAATAGTTCTGAAAGGTAATGGAGGCAAGCGTCTGGTTCTCCTGCTGAATATCCACGCCTTCTTTTGCTTCGACAGCCTGATGCAGGCCAT
This sequence comes from uncultured Thiotrichaceae bacterium, assembly GCA_964466455.1. Classification (GTDB taxonomy): domain Bacteria; phylum Pseudomonadota; class Gammaproteobacteria; order SZUA-229; family SZUA-229; genus S010-25. The sequence goes on along the minus strand of CAYXNL010000002.1, from coordinate 72,271 downwards.
CAGACCAGCGTCGTCCTTCCATGGTTCGTCCGGTAAATTCATCGACGATAATAACCTGATTATCACGTACGATATAATGTACATTATCCTGATACAGTACCAGCGCACGCAGGGCGGCATTAAGGTAATGTAAAAGATTAATATTGGTCGCACTATAGAGGCTGTCATTCTCACCAAGAATACCTTCATCAACCAGAATACGCTCTATTTTCTGATGTCCCTGTTCAGTAATATGGACATTGCGATCTTTTTCATCCACAGAAAAATCGCCTTCTTCCGGCTCATCTTTTTCTGTCTTCCTGCCCTGCTCAAGTCTTGTGACAATATCCTTGAAGTGTACGTGAAAATCATTGCTATCACTCACGGCGCCAGAAATAATGAGCGGTGTCCGAGCTTCATCAATTAAAATTGAATCAACCTCATCAACAATGGCAAAGTTAAGCTCACGCTGTACTTTTTCTTCGGCAGTAAAGGTCATATTATCGCGCAGATAATCAAAACCAAACTCGTTGTTGGTGCCATAGGTAATATCTGCTTCGTATGCCTGCTTTTTAGCCACTGGATCCATGCCGGAGATACTGACACCGGTAGTCAGACCAAGAAAGTTGTATAGCCGACTCATCCATTCTGCATCCCGTTTGGCAAGATAGTCATTAACCGTAACAACATGCACGCCTTTACAGGATAATGCATTTAGATAGCAGGCCAGTGTTGCCACCAGTGTTTTCCCTTCACCCGTACGCATTTCAGCAATTTTGCCACTATGCAACACCATACCACCAACAAGCTGGACATCAAAATGACGCATACCCAGAACCCGCCGACCCGATTCCCTTACCGTTGCAAAGGCTTCAGGCAGTAACTGATCCAGCGTTTCTCCTGCCTCATAACGCTGACGGAATTCAAGTGTTTTGGCCGCTAGCTGCTCATCACTCAAACTCTCAAATTCAGGCTCCAGTGCGTTAATCCGACTAACTACTTTCAGATGCTTACTGATAACCCGGTCATTACGACTGCCAAAAACCTTACGTACTGCATTTACTAACATTTAATTCTATAACCTGAATAAAATTTAATCTCTGACGGTCGGTCTATCTTCTGGCCGTCTGTTTGTCATTATGAAGACGATATGATCTATTTTGCTGCAACAAATCTGGCAGGATTGATCTGGCGGTTATTTTTCAGGACTTCAAAATGAACATGAGGTCCTGTGGAACGCCCAGTTGACCCCATTAGTGAAATAACCTGACCTTTATTAACCTTTTCTCCTACCTTTACCAGCACCTTCTCATTATGACCATAGCGTGTGGCATAGCCGTTACCGTGGTCAATTTCGATCAGATTACCATAGCCAGATCTGGGGCCGGCCCAGGTAACAATACCACTGGCCGCAGCAATTACCTTGCTACCTTCCTTGCCCGCAAAATCCATCCCCTTATGCATCGCCAGCTTACCGGTAAATGGATCAATACGCATACCAAAGTAGGAAGAAGTCCAGCCTTTGCCTTTGAGAATGGGACGTCCACTGGGCGTGGTTTCAGCCACTACCTGGCGATTAAGCAGAATATTTTCCAGTATCGTAAGTTGTGACTCACGACTATTAAGTTCAGTATTCAACGTACTGACAACATTAGTAAAGTTAACAGGAACCTGGCTTTCAGGTTCTGCCGGACCACCGTATGCTGGCGGCTTATCAAAGTTAAATTCTTTTTTATCCAGTTTGGCAACCTTGATCAGGCGTTTGCCCAATGCGTTCAAACGAATAACATTCGCCTGCATCTTACCAATTCGCATGGCCAGTGCATCAAGATCTGTCTTAGCATTCAACCGTGCCTGTTTGATCATATCCTTCTGAACAGAAATATCGTTTTTTAGTGCGGCCAGATTCTTTGTTGAAGTACGCCGAGCGCCAAACCAGTAGCCGCTAAAAACTAGTGAAATAGCAATTATACCGATTAGACCAAAATAGAGAAACATCTGCCTTGTGTTATCTATCTGGCAACAAAGTGGCTTGCCTCTGAATTTACCAACGAAAATAATATTCATATGTGTTAAGTTCTGATGAAATGATTAGCTTAAGTATAGACAATGTATCCGTTATTTTTTTACAATGAAGTCAATTTTTGAACAATTAGACCCTGATATGCTCCGCAGGGTAAAAAATCTGTCTCTTATTACACATATTTTGCGACAGACAATGCCGGCATCGATACACCTGCATTTTCATGTGGTAAAGGTTTCTCAACAGACTTTGTCTGTTCTCACCGACTCACCTGTCTGGGCAACAAAACTGCGCCAGCTGGCACCACAGATGATCAGGTCGTTACATGCAGAAAGGCTGGCTAATACCTATAAAGCCCGGCTAAATACAGTTATCCCTGCCAGCCTTAAGCATATTCAGGTACTAACGAGACCTGTTCAGATATCAGCACAAGCACCCACGAGAGCCGAAAAAACACCTGAATTTCAACGACATATAAGCAAAAAAACGGCATCACTACTTACTCAGACCGCTAGTTTTATAAACGACGATAAACTCAGCGATGTGTTAAAACGGCTTTCCAGACACATTCACTAATGTCATTTTTCCTGCACATTTATTATTTACAGACCCCGTACCACTTTTACCGCTAACACTACTATCGGTATAACTCACAGCCATCTCAATAAACTACCCGTCGCAAACTGCGGGGAATTAACCCTAAGAGATTGAAAAAGTAGCGTCAGACTTTACTAAAAAGTTTGCAGGGGTTGTGTGTAGGATATCGGTGAAGAGGCTTTCTCATCTTCAAAGGTAACTTCTTCCCAGGCATCCAGGTCGGTACATAATGCTTTTAACAACTTATTATTTAGCGCATGACCAGAACGGTAACCGGAAAAAGCGCCAATAGAGCTATGCCCAAGCAGGTAAAGATCGCCTATAGCATCAAGTATCTTGTGTTTGACAAACTCATCTTCATAACGTAAGCCGTCTTCATTCAGCACCCGGTACTCGTCTACCACCACGGCATTTTCGATACTGCCACCTAGCGCCAGGTTATTTTTTCGTAGCGCTTCAATATCACTCATAAAACCAAACGTACGCGCCCGACTCACTTCTTTTACAAAGGAAGTGGTTGAAAAATCAATTTCTGCGGTGCAGGGAGCATCTTTAAAAGCCGGATGATCAAAGTCAATGGCAAAGCTGACCTTAAATCCATCAAAAGGATCAAACCGTGCCCATTTACCCTCTTCTTCAACAATAATAGATTTTTTGATGCGAATAAATCGCTTGGGCACGTCCTGTTCAACAATACCGGCAGACTGTATCAGAAAAACAAAGGGCCCCGAGCTACCATCCATAATTGGTACTTCGCCAGCACTGACATCTACATATACATTATCAATACCCAGACCTGCCATAGCCGAGAGTAAATGCTCCACCGTAGAAACACTGACACCATCCTGCTCAAGTGTAGTGGATAGCATGGTAGCACCTACATTTTGCGCATTCGCTCTGATTTCGACCGGCTCGTTTAAGTCAATACGCCGAAAAACGACACCTGTGTCGGGCTGTGCAGGACGCAAAGTCAGATAGACCTTCTCGCCGGAGTGCAGGCCAACACCTGTGGCACGAATTACATTTTTTAATGTTCTCTGCTTAATCAATAGTCAAAACCTAGTAAAATCAATAGTTTATAAAAATAAGCTCGGCATCTCGCACAACGATGTGTACTGCGCTACAATCAATAGCGACATCCTTACGAGTATAACTCACGGTATTATCACACATTTAACCGGTAAATTAAAAGCCGAATATTTAAATCCACATTCTTAACATGTAAATTTCCCTTTTGTACCCGAGTATAGCATTATCTGAGCGAGTATCATCCCGCCTCCCGCAGATAAGACCCTGCCCATCGACGAACAACTGTATCGAACTGGTACTATTGCCTGTTTTCATCCAGAATTAGTCCGCCTGACGACGTAAAAATGCCGGAATATCCAGAAGTTTTTCATCATACGCCCCGTCAGCTGTAACGGCTTCTCTGACCTGTTTACGAGCGGGTGCCAGGGGGGGTAATATTTCATCTGGCACTTCAGTTTCCGCCGGTTCCGGTTTAACCACTTTTATCTTTGCCGGTGTCTGCGAAGACGCAGTCGGTGCAGCTTGATAGGCCGCAGCACAATGACCTAACCCAGTCGCAACGACGGTGACGCGAATTTCACCTTCCAGTGATTCATCAATGGCCGTACCCATAACCACGGTTGCATCCTCAGAAGCAAAACCATTAATGACCGAACCGATATCCTGAAATTCACCGAGAGTCATATTGGCACCAGTTACATTCACCAGTATGCCCTGTGCACCATGCAAATTAACATCTTCCAGAAGCGGGCTGGCAATGGCCGCTTCAGCCGCTTCCTGGGCACGCATTTCACCGCATGCCTTACCAGACCCCATCATTCCCATTCCCATCTTCGACATCACCGTACGTACGTCAGCAAAGTCAACATTAATTACACCGGGATTGGTAATCAACTCAGTAATACCCTGCACTGCTCCGCAAAGAACGTCATTGGCACCACTAAAAGCATTCATCAGATCAAAATCGCGTCCATAAACATCCATCAGTTTGTCATTGGGAATGGTAATCAGCGAATCGACATGAACACTTAATTCTTTAATTCCCTGCAAGGCGATTTTCATCCTTGCCGGGCCTTCAAAACCAAACGGCTTGGTAACCACACCCACAACCAGTATGCCCATTTCTCTGGCCACCTGCGCTACTACTGGTGCTGCACCGGTACCCGTACCGCCACCCATTCCGGCTGTTACAAACAGCATATCGGTACCAATGATAGCCTCCTGGATTAATTCACGATCTTCCAGTGCCGCCTGTTGTCCAACTTCTGGCGTTGCTCCGGCTCCCAGACCTTTTGTTATGTTGCTGCCAATCTGTAATGACCTTGCACCTTCCACCCTGCTCAGCGCCTGCGCATCGGTATTAGTACAGATAAATTCAACACCATCAATACCACTTTTAACCATATGCTGTACCGCGTTACCACCACCGCCACCAACGCCAAGTACTTTTATTACTGCATCTTGTGCACCTGAGTCCATCAATTCAAACATAGGCATAATTATTCTCCACCATTAATACATTATATTTTAATCATCTATTTATTTAGGAAATTTCTGATCTATTCGCCAGTGCGAACCGGATCAGAAATACCTGAATAACAGGTTTTACCAACCAGTTATTCACTAATTACTATTTATTTTTTCCACCGCTATATATTTTCCACCACACCTGCTTTCTATTGCCGTTTTCCTCTTGTTTTCCTGCCGATTACAAAACCATTTTTCACCTTAAAAATTACCCTGAAACCAGCTCTTCATTCGTTCCAGAATACCCTTTACTCCGCCTTCCCCCATTATATGACTGGTGCCTGATTCCCGATGTTTGTTACCAAACAGCAATAAACCGACACCCGTTGCATAAATTGGATTTTTTACTACATCGGAAAGACCAGACACATACTGCGGCATGCCTAACCTTACCGGTGCATGAAAAATCTCTTCAGCCAGATCAATAACCCCTTCCATTTTTGAACTGCCACCCGTAAGGACCACACCAGCAGCGATAATTTCTTCAAAACCACTACGTTGCAACTCGGCATGAACCAGTGTTAGTAGCTCTTCATAGCGTGGCTCGACCACTTCGGCCAGTGTTTGCCGCGACAATTTTCGTGGTGGGCGATCACCCACACTGGGTACTTCAATTGTTTCTTCCGGGTTAGCCAACTGGCGCAAAGCACAGGCGTATTTTATTTTTATTTCATTGGCATACTGAGTTGGCGTACGTAACGCCACAGCGATATCATTGGTTACCTGATCGCCTGCAATGGGAATTACTGCAGTATGGCGAATAGCACCATCTGAAAAAACAGCAATATCGGTAGTACCACCACCAATATCGACCAGGCAAACGCCCAGTTCTTTTTCATCTTCCGTAAGTACCGCATAACTGGATGCCAGTTGTTCAAGAATTATGTCATCTACTTCCAGCCCACAGCGACGCACACACTTAATAATATTCTGTGCGGCACCAACAGCGCCGGTTACCAGATGCACTTTTGCTTCCAGCCGCACACCGGACATACCCACCGGTTCACGAATACCTTCCTGATCGTCAATAATAAATTCCTGTGGCAGGATATGTAGTACACGCTGATCCGCCGGAATTGCAACAGCCCGTGCGGCATCAATTACCCGCTCAAGATCCCCTTCCATCACTTCACGTTCACGAATCGCAACAATGCCATGTGAATTTAAACTGCGAATATGGCTACCGGCAATACCTGTATAAACTGAACGAATTTCACACCCTGCCATTAACTCAGCCTCTTCAACGGCACGCTGAATAGACTGAACTGTCGATTCGATATTAACCACCACTCCCTTTTTTAACCCGTGTGAGGCGTGTGAACCAATACCGATAATTTCGATTTCACCTTCATCATTCACTTCACCGACGATGGCAACAACTTTTGAGGTGCCAATATCCAGACCAATTAACATTTTTTTATCAAACTTTTTACTCATACTGTTAAACCCTCTGAATACTGTCGGGCAGTATTGAATTAAGCAGCGTATTAAAGCTATCATTAATCATTGCTATATATTTTTTATTATGCTGATGTAGACCAGATGGATGAAAAAACCTATTTTTCATACTTATCCTGTTTTCGTTATTCAATACTGTTTTTTTTAACACAGCAAACCCGTTTGGATAACGCATATCAACCGATTTTATCTGTCTTAAATCCAGGCTACCGATACTGGAAAAAACCCGTACAAAACGATCAAAACGCCGCTGCGTATCATTACGGCCAAGCCGCACAACTACCGTATCTTTATTCTGTTCAAATTTATTTTTTGTATATCTCTTTTCATCTGACAAACTGGTTAATACCAGTTTCCATGCCCGCCGGTCATCAAGTGACAGTACCTTAACCCGTAATGCCATTGAAGCCAGTGGCTGATATATTTTATTCATAAACATCCACACTTTTCTATACTGCCCCTGCGGCCCAAACATCTGTGGCAACAATAGCGTATTATCTATTGATGCTGGTTTGAACACATCGCCTTCTGCACTAATAAAAGCATTATGATTCCAGTATGCGACCGGTTTTTTTTCTGCAATAGTAACAATCAACTGTGCCGGCCAGTGCCGTCTTACCGATACACGTCTTATCCACGGATTTACCAGTAAACGTTTACGAATCCGGTTTAAGTCCAGTGTGAAATAACCCCCTTTAACTGTATGCAGAATACTCGCTTCCAGTTGTGATCTATCAAGATGAATCAGACGACCTTCCACACTTACATTCTTTATTGGTAACACTGTTTTAAACTGTTTTTCTTTTGTATAGATAGCCACCACTATTACGCCAGCAACAATACCCAGGACAAATAGATGTCTGATAGTAAAGTGCCATGTATCGGCCAGACGGGTATACAGTGATATTTTTTTGCGTCGCATTATTATCTACCTTTATTACCTGTCCATGATGTTTGCAGAATTCTTAATGCCAGCTCATCAAAGTCTATACCGGCCTGTTTTGCTGCCATCGGCACCAGCGAGTGCCCGGTCATCCCCGGTACTGTATTGACTTCAATCAACCAGGGTTGGCCTTCATTATCTACAATAAAATCCACGCGACCCCAGCCACTTGCGCCAACAGTTTTAAACGCCTGCATAATCAGCTCTGCAAGTATCTGTTCATCTTTTTCACCTAGATTACAGGGGCAGATATACTGCGTATCCAGCGCTTCATACTTTGCATCGTAATCATAAAATTTATGAGATGTTTTTAGATGAATCATGGGCAACACCTGATTACCCAGTACGGCTGCGGTATATTCTTTTCCTGTTACCCATTCTTCAGCAATAACACTACCGCCACACTGGCTGGCCTTTTGCCAGGCATAAATTAATTCATCTGCCCGCTCAACTTTACTCATACCAATACTTGAACCTTCCAGTACTGGCTTAACAATCATTGGTAAACCGATAGACTGTATTGCCTGTTCACAGTCAAGTGCCGTATCAAGCACGACATATGCCGGTGTCGGCAAACCGGCTGCCTGCCAGATCTGTTTGGTACGTAATTTATCCATAGCCAGCGCTGAGGCCATGACTCCGGAACCGGTATAGGGTATTTGCATGACTTCCAGTAAACCCTGAATCGTACCATCCTCACCACCACGACCGTGTAACATAATAAAAACACGTTGAAAATTATCTTCCATTAAAACCCGTGCTATATTTTTATCCATATCCACGCCATACGCATCAATACCGTTATGCTTTAGCGCATCGAGTACGGCGGCACCACTTTGTAGAGAAATATTACGTTCTGCCGAGCTACCACCCATCAATACAACAACTTTACCCGCTGATGTGGAGGTCAGTCGTGTTGATGTTTGTGTTACGCTACTCACCAGTTCTTTTCTCCAATAATTTTTACTTCCGGTTGCAGTAAAATACCTCGCTGCTGTTTAACCATTTGCCGTATCTGTTCAATTAACAGTTCAATATCACTGGCACTGGCGTTATTGTCATTGATAATAAAATTTGCATGTTTCCCGGAGACAACGGCTCCACCAATGCGCGTGCCTTTCAGACCACATTGTTCAATTAATCTGGCGGCATAATCAGCTTCAGGATTACGAAAAACCGAGCCACAACTGGCTACTCCGGTTGGTTGTAAGCGGGCACGTTCGGCTAATAACTGTTTACTATTAATCACGCCCTGACTGTTATCACTAACTTTAAAATGCATTATTGCACCCACAAACCATTCTCCATGATGTTTACCTACCTGCCGGTAGGAAATATCAAATTCATCACGCTGGCGTTGCTGAATTTCTCCTTTTCGGTTCATTGTTTCTACACTGATAACATGCGTCCAGGTCTCCCCTCCCCACGCACCCGCATTCATTGCCAGCGCACCACCAAACAACCCTGGAATACCAGCAAAAAACGCAGCTTCATGCATACCCCGTTGTGTACAAAAGCGCGCCAGCTTTGCATCAGGCACACCGGCTCCAATATAAAGTGTCTGCGAGTTAAGCTGTTTTATTTTATTCATCATATGCTGTGTGGCTACAATAGTGCCATTGAAGCCACCGTCACGTACCAGCGTATTACTACCTAGACCCATCCATTCAATTTTTTCTGACGCGGGTAATAAAACCATTAACTGCTGTAACTGTTCCAGCGTACGGGGAATCGCATAATGTCGTGCGCAGCCTCCTGCCCGCCAGCTTGTATGGCGTGACATCGGTTCATTTTCAATCACTTCACAAATCTGTTCAGACTGTATCATTGTTGCCATACCCGACATTTCATAGCACCGCCTGTAGTTGTTCCCTGAGCGCTGATGCTACCCGACCAATACTGCCAGCTCCCATGGTTAAGACAAGATCATCTTTCTTTATAATAGTTTTAAGCGTTTCATGCAGACTTTGAATATCATCTATAAAAATTGGATTAACCTTCCCCCGCGCCCGAATAGCCGCACATAATGAACGTCCGTCTGCACCAGAAATAACCTTTTCACCGGCGGCATATACTTCACTCAAAATCAGTACATCCACATCTGCCAGTATCTGGGAAAAATCTTCAAACAGATCGCGTGTTCGGGTATAACGGTGTGGCTGAAACACGACTACCAGTCGTTTATCAGGCCAGCCTTTTCTTACCGCATCAAGCGTTGCCGTGATTTCGGTAGGATGATGGGCGTAGTCGTCCAGTAAAGGAATTCTGGCGCTTACACTATCTGAAAGTGTAACGTCACCATAACGATGCATACGGCGGCCAATGCCTGCAAAAATAGATAAGGCACGCTGTATTGCTTCGCGCTCCACACCCAGTTCATTTGCCACACTGATTGCTGCCAGGGCATTTAGAACATTATGTCTTCCCGGCATATTCAAGGTGACAGGCAATACCTGATCTGAATCTGGCAACATCACGTTAAACTCAGTTCTGGCCCCGTTAAATTTAATACCGGATGCACACACATCGGCATCCTGTTCGATACCATAACGAATTACTGGTCGATTAATTTCAGGTAGAAGACTTCGCACTTCATCATCGTCAACACACAATACAGCCAGCCCGTAAAAAGGCAGGTGGTGTAGAAATTCGACAAATGTTTTTTTTAGTTTATTAAAATCACCATCATAGGTTGGCAGGTGATCGGCATCAATATTTGTAACCACTGCAAGAATCGGTTGTAAACATAAAAATGAAGCATCACTTTCATCCGCTTCGGCAACCAGATATTTACTTTTGCCCAGACGTGCATGTTTTGCCGAACTGTTTAATTTCCCACCAATAACATAGGTGGGGTCAAGCCCACCTTCGGCCAGAATACTCGCAATCAGTGAAGTCGTCGTGGTCTTGCCATGAGTGCCAGCTACCGCAATACCATGACTGAAACGCATAATTTCTGCCAGCATCTGCGCACGTGGGACAACGGGAATACGTTGTACCTGCGCCGCCAGCACCTCTACATTATTTTTGTCAATCGCTGTAGAGGTTACCACCACATCAACATTCGCTACATTCTCTGCACAATGCGACATATATACCCTGACACCCTGTTTTTTCAGATGCCTGATTGCTGAATTTTCAGCAATATCCGAGCCGCTTATTACATAACCCAGATCATGCATAACATCGGCAATACCACTCATCCCGGCACCACCAATACCCACAAAATGCACTTTTTGAATACGACGCATAAATGAGTCTATTGGTTTAATCTGTTGCATCATAGTATCTCACCCGCATTCATGCACAGGTCGGCAATCTGCTTTGCAGACTCAGGCATTGCCAGTACACGCGCTGCATTGGCCATTTGCAACAGACGTTCACGATGCTGCATTAAATCAATAATTATCGCAGTCAACCAGTTACTATCCAGCACTTTCTGCTGCTTCACAATAGCGCCACCAGCTGCCTCCAGAAAAGCCGCATTTGCACTTTGATGGTCATCTACCGCATAAGGATATGGCACCAGTATAGAGGCAATACCAACAGCCGCCAGTTCAAATACCGTCATCGCACCGGCCCGGCAGATAACCAGATCTGCCCACGCATACGCTGCTGCCATATCATCAATAAAGGCATTAACCTTTGCTTCAACACAATATTGATGGTAGGTTCTGCGAGCCGTATCCAGATTTTTTATTCCTGTCTGATGTATCACTTCAGGACGCACCTGCGGGTCTATTTTTGCCAGTGCCTGTGGCAATAATTCGTTTAGTTTTACCGCACCCAGGCTGCCACCAACGACCAGCAAACGTAACCGTCCCTGATGTAATGGCAGACGCTTTCCAGGTAAAGGCAGGTCACAAATTGTTTTTCTTACCGGATTACCCAGTGTTTTTGCCCTGCTTCCAAATGCTGAAGGAAATGCCTGCATAACGGTCCCTGAAATTTTTGATAATAAGCGGTTAGTTAAACCCGGAATAGCATTTTGCTCATGAATCAATAATGGGGTATGACTTAACCATGCCATAAAACCACCTGGCCCGGAGGCAAAACCACCCATACCAAGTACTGCACAGGGACGACGTTTACGTATAATCATCAGTGCCTGCCAGCAGGCTCGAGTCAACGTTAATGGTGCCAGTATAAGTGTGGACAGCTTCTTACCGCGTAAGCCGGTAACACTTAACCATTCAATCGGATAACCGGCCTGCACAACCAGCCTGGCTTCTATTCCGGCGCGTGTTCCCAGCCAGACCACCGGAACGCCTCGCTGGCGCAACTCATCTGCGACAGCGAGTGCCGGAAAGACATGACCACCGGTACCACCTGCCATAATTAAAACCGGACGCACATCAAGCATGTCGCGCCTCCAGTGCCCGGTATTTTTTCTGTCGCTTCTTTTTACCTGACCGCGTCACCGCCTGCTTCGATATCGTGACACTTTCATAATGAATTCGCATTAACAAACCAATGGCTATACAGGACACGACTAGACTGCTACCGCCATAACTCATCAATGGTAAGGTTAGCCCTTTGGTTGGCAGCAAGCCCATATTGACACCGATATTAATTATTGCCTGAATTGCCAACCAGATACCGATACCGTAAGCCAGATACGAGGCAAAAAAATTGCCAGCCAGTTCTGCCCGTACGGCAATGCGAAAAGCGCGGAAAAAGACAATGCTATAGAGGACGATCACCAGCATTACACCGGCAAAACCTAGCTCTTCCGATAAGATGGCAAATAGAAAATCGGTATGTGCTTCTGGAAGATAAAATAATTTCTGTATACTGCCACCGAGTCCTGTGCCAAACCAGCCACCGGTTCCAATGGCTATTAATGACTGTGTTAGCTGGAAACCACTATTGAATGGATCCGCCCAGGGATTGGTAAATGAAACCAGGCGTTGCATGCGATAAGGGGAAGTAACAACCAGTAATAGTGCAGCACCACCGAACAGGATAACAAAAGAAAAAAACTGGGTAAAACGCACACCGCATAAATAAGTCATACCCAGTACCGTTGCCATCAATACAACGGTAGCGCCGAAATCCGGTTCAAGTAATAATAGCAGGCCGGCCAGACCGACCATTATCATCGGTTTTAAAAACCCCCACATGGTTGTCCGCACATCTTCACCATGACGTACCAGATAACCGGCTACATAGATAATCAAAAACAGCTTAACCAGTTCGGATACCTGTAAATTAAAGATACCAATGGGCAACCAGCGGGTACTGCCATTAACGGTTTTACCAATACCCGGAATTAAAACCAGCAGCAGCAGAAACAGGGCAAAAATTAATAACGCCATACCTGATTTTTCCCACTGCACCAGTCGTATTTTAAAGACAAGCAAGGCGGCAACCACACCCACCGCAACAAAAGCAAGCTGGTGCTCCAGATAGTAAAATGGATTTGAAAAATTTCTGTCCGCCACACTGATAGATGCCGATGCCACCATTATGACACCAAGACTGAGCAGGGTAATGGCAGCAAGCAGCAAGACCATATCCATATCTTCTGGATCATAGTTTTGCAGACCACCGAAAGGATTGATAAAGCCAGATAGGGAAGTGTTAATACTCACGTCAACGACTCTCCGGCTAACGCTCTGACAAATTGCATATAAACATTGCCACGATGTTCAAAATTATCAAACATATCAAAACTCGCACAGGCAGGCGCCAGTAGAACGTTATCACCATTCTCTGCCAGCTCATAAGCAGTCAGTACTGCCGTCTGCATATCATTAACACGTTTAACAGGCAACGTTAACGTCTTGCCAGTGCGTTTATTTTCTGTTGCTAACGCCAGTTCAATATTCCTGGCTAATTTGCCTGCATCCCTGCCGAGCAGGATAACTGCATTACAATATTCAATAATAACTGAAGCCAGCCCGGAAAAATCCGCTCCTTTTGCTTCGCCGCCAGCAATCAGAACATGCCTGCCCGGTAAACCTTTTATCGCTGCAATAGCTGCGCCTGCATTGGTTGCTTTTGAATCATTAAACCACTGCACACCGTTTATTTGTGTCACCCACTGGGTACGGTGTGGCAGACCGGAAAATGTTTTTAAAGTCTCCAGCATGATATCCAGAGGCAGACCGATTGCTGTTCCCATTGCCAGGGAAGCCAGTGCATTTTGTAAATTATGTCGACCTCTGAGCTTAATCTCCTGTGCGCAAATCAAACACTGCTGACCATAATAAAGAAATAATCCAGCATTATTTTCAACCAGACCAAACTGATTATCCTGCGGTACTGACAGGGTAAATTCGATGACTCTCCTGTTCCCCACCGATAGCGGCACAGCAAGTACGTCATCGGCATTGATAACCAGCGTCTCTGCATTATCATAAATACTCTGTTTGCTGTAGGCGTAGGCGGCCATATTTTCATAACGATCCATATGATCAGCACTGATATTTAATACCACTGCTGTTTTCACCGGCAAATAATGTAAGGTCTCCAATTGAAAACTGGACAGCTCCAGCACATAGAGTTTTTTCTCCGCCGTATTTTCCGACATTTCTTCTGCATTTAGCATATCAAGCACTGGCATACCAATATTGCCGCCAGCCATCGCATCCAGACCGGCATTTTTTGCCATCTGCGTTAACAAACTGGTCACGGTAGTTTTACCGTTAGAACCGGTAATTCCTACCACCGGGGCGGTTACTTCATGTGCAAATAAATCAATATCACCACAAACTTCTATTGCTTTGCTTCTGGCATGCTGTATGGCCGGAGTGGTACATGGCACTCCCGGACTCACAATAATGCGATGTGCATGAGTAAACAATTCTTCTTTAAAACTACCGGTAATAATTGATACATCAGGATACTGCTGTTTTAACACCGACAGACCGGGAGGAATATCACGGCTATCCACCACAATAACTTTTTCACCCAATGCGGATAAATAGGACACCACTGACAAGCCAGTTTTCCCCAGGCCTACGACCAGGGTATAAGCTGTCTGTTTTTTCTGTGTTATCACGGTTGCAATCATAATTTTTTAACGAATCTTCAGTGATGACAGACCAATCAGTACCAGTATCACAGTAATGATCCAGAAACGAACAATAACCCGCGGTTCCGGCCAGCCTTTTAATTCAAAATGATGGTGTATTGGTGCCATTTTAAAAATACGTTTACCGGTTAACTTGAATGATGCCACCTGCATAATGACGGAAAATGTTTCCATCACAAAGACACCTCCCATAATAACCAGCACCAACTCCTGACGAACATATACGGCGACAACGCCCAGCGCCGCCCCCAATGCCAGCGCACCCACATCGCCCATAAAAACCTGTGCAGGGTAAGTATTAAACCAGAGGAAACCCAGCCCGGCACCAACCATCGTGCCGCAGAAAATAGCCAGCTCACCAACACCGGCCACATAGGGAATTCCCAGATAATTTGCAAAGGTAGTGTGCCCGGTAACATAGGCAAAAATACCCAGCGCCGCAGCAACCATCACCGTTGGCATAATTGCCAGCCCGTCCAGACCATCCGTCAGATTTACTGCATTACTTGTACCGACAATAACCAGATAGGCAAATATAATAAAAAAGGCTCCCATCGGCAGATAAACATGTTTCAGAAAAGGGAAAATTAATGTAGTTTCTACCGGCGTTGTCGCATAACTATAAATAATACTGGCCGCCAGTAAACCGAATACCGTCTGCCAGAAATACTTGGTTTTGGCAGACAGGCCTTTTGAATTGCCATAAACCAGTTTTTTGTAGTCATCAACACCGCCGATAAATCCGAATGATAGCGTAACGCCCAATACCACCCAGACTTTCAGACTGCTCAGATCACTCCACAGCAGGGTGCTTAATGCGATTGAAACCAGAATCAGCGCGCCGCCCATCGTTGGCGTTCCGGCTTTGGATAAATGTGATTGCGGACCATCATCCCTGATCTGCTGACCAATGTTGTAACTTGACAGTTTGCGAATCATTGCGGGGCCAACTAGCAGGGATAAAAACAGCGCGGTTATGGTAGCAAGAATGGCACGCAGGGTAATGTAATGGAAGACGGAGAACCCGCTTTCATATTGTTGCAAATACTCGCTCAGAATAAGAAACATCAGTGCATTCTCCGCACAGGATATTGATCCAGTAATGCGCTAACAACTTTATCCATACGCGCACTGCGTGAACCTTTGATTAAAATAATTTCACCACCCTGCAGGGTGGTCAGCAGATGATTGATTACATCCTCCTGTGTCACAAAATACACACCTGCCTGTCCAAATGCATCAACCGTGTTCTTTCCATATTGTCCGCTTGTATAAACAATATCAACGCCAGTGGTTCTGGCATACGTTCCTGTTTCAGCATGTAACTGTGCGGCATCATCACCCAGCTCAGCCATATCACCCAGCACCAGTATACGTTTTGCTAATTGTGAACCAGAGTACCCGCACTGTTCTACTAACACATCAATTGCAGCTCGTACGGATAAGGGGTTGGCATTATAGCTATCATCAATTATTACACTGCCATTTTTCAGTACTGTATATTTCAACCTTCCGCTAATATTTTCAAATGTTTGCAGGCCTTCAGTAATTGCCTGTAAATTTATATCCGCTGCACAGGCAACCGCCGTTGCTGCTAATGCATTCATCATATTGTGCTTACCCGGTACCGGTAATTGAATAATCGTTTCTCCCTGTGGAGTCGTAACGCCATATTTCCCGTTTTCCATCGGCCAGGCATAGATATCTGCCTTTTTATTTTTCATGGAAAATAACAGATGAGAATGCGCTGATATTTGTTGTAACCATTTCCCAGCAAACCTGTCATCGGCATTTATCACCGCAATTCCCCGACTGTTCAAGCCATTAAATATTTCCGCTTTGGCAACAGCAATGTTTTCTTCTGAACCAAAACCCTCCAAATGCGCTGAACCAACATTGGTAATTACAGCAATATCCGGTTTTGCAATATCACTCAGGTAATTAATTTCTTCACTGTGATTCGCACCCATTTCTATCACTGCATACCGATGGTTACCACGTAAACCCAGCAGTGTTAACGGCATACCAATATCATTATTCAGGTTACCCTGTGTACATAGGATACTTCCACTACCAACCGCCTGTGAGAAAATACTTCGACACATTTCTTTGACGGTGGTTTTCCCGTTACTACCGGTAATGCCTACCAGCATATGGGCGTCCATTTGATGCCATTGCTGTGTCCAGTATGCCGCCAGTTGACCAAGCGCCAAACGAGTATCACGCACACAAAGCTGGGGTAATTCACTACGCTGTTTTTCACTGACCAGTGCGGCCACTGCACCGGCTTTCTCTGCCTGCTCAATAAAGTTATGACCATCAAAGTGGTCTCCTTTAATCGCAATATATATATCACCCCGATGTATATTTCGGCTATCCTTTGATACCGATGTAAACAACACATCATCACCATACAGGCTGGCATGTATGGCATTAGCGGCCTGAGATAAATGCATCACAAAACCTCTCCGCTTTCTCTTATGGCAAGAAATTCACGAGCTACCCGACGATCATCAAAGGCAATATGGATATCATCGACAATCTGACTGGTTTCATGCCCCTTACCTGCAAGCAATACCACATCATTACTTTTCGCATTAGCTATTGCTATTTCTATGGCTTCACGCCGATCAACGATGCGCTCCACATTATCTGTCTGGACGAAACCCGCCATAATTTCATCAATAATTTTTGATGGATCCTCATGCCGCGGGTTATCGGTGGTTACAATAATTTTATCTGCATATTTTTCCACCACTTTTGCCATCAATGGACGTTTACTGCGGTCACGATCACCGCCACAGCCGAACACGCACCACAGATCACCGCTAAAATGCTCACGAACCGACTGACAGACTGCAGCCAGCCCCTGTTCGGTATGTGCATAATCCACCACCACCACTGGTTTACCTTCTTCAGCAATTAATTCCACCCGACCGTCAACCGGATGAATATTACGCAGACTTTTTATTGCATCATCAAAACTCGATTGACTAATCAGCAGTGTTGCCAGCACTGCAAGTACATTTGATACATTAAAACGTCCCAGTACTGGTATATCGAAATGTCCAGCACCTACGGGAGTCGTAACAGCAAGCTGAAAACCATGTTTATACGGTTCTATTTCAGTAGCATGAACCAGATAATCAGCACAATCGTCGTATAGATGAGTATTTTTCTGCTGACTATACCCCCAGACACAAACATGCTGTCGACATTCTTTTGCCAGCACACGACCAAACTTGTCATCGAGATTAATAACAGCCGCTTTTAAACCCGGCGTATAGAAAAGTTTTCGTTTTGCTTCAATATAGTTATCCATAGATTTGTGATAGTCCATGTGATCCGAAGCAAGGTTACTGAATACTGCGGTGGTAAATGCCACACCGCTCACCCGACCCTGCTCCAGTCCATGAGAAGATACTTCCATCACCGCGTGTCTGGCACCAGAATTTTTAATATCACTCAGAGTTTTCTGCACCTGCAAGGCATCAACGGTAGTTAATCCGGTAGGATGTAAATCATTAATAAAACCATTTCCCAGTGTGCCCAGTATGCCGCAATGGACATCATAGGCATCCAGGCACTGGGCAATAAAATGCGCGATAGTGGTTTTACCATCCGTACCAGTTACACCAATCATATTCAGTGATAAGGATGGCTGTTCATAAAATCGTGAAGCGATTTCACCCACTTTATATTTTAAATTTTTACAGTGAAGACATAGTGCCTTGCTGGAAATAGAGGTTAATATTTCATCACGATTAGCAATATCGCCATCCCACAGCACAACGCTTGCCCCTTTGGCAACCGCATCCTGCGCATACAACAGACCGTGTGTATTCAAGCCCTGATAAGCGATAAACAGGTTGCCCTTTCTTACTTTGCGGTTATCCTGCACCAGCACATTGATTTCAATATTTTTACACTGCTCAATCATGCTATCGTCGATAAAACCTTCAAGCAAAAAATCCAGTGGCATAGACGTTTTCATACCATTACACCTTCCTGCCTGATAGCTGATTAACTTGCCGCCCGGCAGG
The DNA here is from genome assembly GCA_964466455.1 of uncultured Thiotrichaceae bacterium. Classification (GTDB taxonomy): domain Bacteria; phylum Pseudomonadota; class Gammaproteobacteria; order SZUA-229; family SZUA-229; genus S010-25. Next base: position 53,633 of record CAYXNL010000002.1, on the reverse strand, counting down.
AAAATGATGAGTAGCTAGCGGAACTTTACATTTTGCTGTCAGTAATCGTTGCGGTGAAACCTTATCCGGTGCAATATTCATTAAACGCACAGCACCAGTCATAACCTGACTAAATACCGGTGCAGCCACCTGCCCACCATAGTGTTCACCATTGCGTGGCTCATCAATAACAACGACCATCACCAACCGTGGCTGTCCTGCCGGAATCATCCCGGCGAAAATAGCAATATAACGATCTTTGGCATAGCCTCCAGCAATAAATTTATGCACCGTACCGGTTTTGCCAGCAACAGAATAATTAGCCACACGCGCCCGTGTTCCGGTTCCCCCGGGGTTCACCACACGTCGCATCATTTTTCTAAGCTCTCTGGCTATATGCGCCGACATAACCCGTTTACCAACAAGACCATCGGTGTGATTATCGTAGAGAAAACGTATCGGTGGCATCACCCCGTCATTGGCAATGGCCGCATAGGCACGGGCAAGCTGTAAAGGGGTTACCGAAATACCGTAACCATATGCCATGGTTGCTCGGGCAAAATCATTTTTCATTGCGTTATGTGAAAGATGTCCACTCGCTTCGCCAGGAAAGCCACTACCGGTACTCATGCCAAAACCTATCTTTTTATACATATCCCATTGCAGATCACTATTTATTGATAGCATAATTTTGCTTACACCAACATTACTGGATTTTTCAATCACTCCGCCAACATCCAGGACCCCATAGTTACCTTCGTCACGAATAATATTTCTACCCAGCCTTAAATAGCCTGGCGACGTGTTTATTTTAGTGGAAGGTTTCCAGTGCCCACTTTCCAGAGCAGCAGCAATACTAATCGGTTTCATGGTTGAACCCGGTTCGAACACATCGGTTACCGCCCGATTACGCATTACCTGCAGGGTCAATTGTTTTCTATCATTGACATTAAATGAGGGCATGTTAGCCATCGCCAGCACTTCGCCAGTTTTTGCATTAAGCACTACCGCTGATCCGGACACCGCATTATTTTTAATCACCGCAGCTTTTAAAGTACGGTAAGTCAGATACTGCAAGCGCTTATCCAGACTTAGCTGAATAGCCTGTCCCGGTCGCACCGGTGTAATACGCTCAATATCATCAATGACTCTGCCCAGTCGATCTCGTATTACCCGCTCTTTACCCGGCACCCCTCTAAGGGTTTTGTTGTATGCGCGTTCTATACCTTCCTGACCATTGTCATCAATATCAGTAAACCCCACCACATTCGCACTCACCTCACCACTGGGGTAATAACGTTGATATTCATTCTGCGCAGCAACACTCGGTATGGATAAAGCCATCACCTGACTGGCAAGTTGTGGGGATATATGACGTTTAATATACATAAACTCACGCCTGGCATTACGTTTAATTCTTTTTCGCAAATGCACAGGATTCAGCGACAGTAATTTCGCCAGTGGAGCCAGTGCGAGATGAGTACCCTGTACTTTCCGCGGATTAATCCAGATACTTTTTACCGGTGCACTAATTGCAAGTGGTTGACCATTTCGGTCGATGATATCACCACGATGCGCAGGAATTGATATCGTACGAACCTGTCTGGCCTCGCCCTGTTGCTGATAAAACTGACTACGCAAAACCTGTATATCCAACGCTCTGCCCACCAGCACCAGCACCAGCGCAACAAAAACAACAAGGACTGAAAAACGCCGCCATGGCATCAGGGTCTTTTTAACTCTATGCTGTTGCCCCCGTTTACGAGAAGCCGATTGACGAGAACGCGATAAAGATTTTTCTGGCTTCATTTTAATTCCACAAAAATTACTTTATCCGACTCAGGTAATACCATAGATAATTCTGTACGTGCCTTGCGTTCAATACGCCCGCGACCTGACCAGGCACTCTGTTCCAGTTGTAATTGCCCCCATTGCGTATTGAGTGCGTCAACCTCGTGATTCAACTGCTGCAATTCGGAAAATAGCTTTCGAGACTGATGTTTGCTATAAATAAGCAATAACGCCGATGCCTGTACCATCATAAACAATATTGTTACGACAACAAGTATTCTCTGTCTGCTCATCATGCTTTTTTCTCCAGCACACGCAGGCGTGCACTTCTGGCTCTGGGATTCCCTGACAATTCCCGCTCACCGGCCACTACCGGTTTACCCACCAACTGATAAGGTACATCAATATCTGCATCCATAACCGGTAGACCCGGCGGTAATCTGGGCCGACTCGATTTATCACGCATAAACCGTTTTACAATACGGTCTTCCAGTGAATGAAAGCTGATAACAACCAGCCTTCCACCCGGAGCCAGTACGGAAATAGCGTTCTCCAGCCCCTGTTCCAGCGCGTCTAATTCCTGATTAACATAAATCCGAATTGCCTGAAAACTACGGGTCGCCGGATGTTTATGCTTTTCTTTTACCGGTATGGCATCGGTTACAATTTGCGCCAGTTGATCGGTGGTTGTAATTGCCTGCTTATCGCGTACTACCACAATTGCGCTAGCAATTCGTCGGGCAAAGCGTTCTTCCCCATAACGTCTTAATACCCTGACAAGATCATCCGCTTCGACTCGTGCCAGCCACTGGGCCGCCGATTCACCACGGCTGGTATCCATCCGCATATCCAGCGGTCCGGAACGTACAAAACTAAATCCACGGCTAGCATCATCCAGCTGCGGTGATGACACGCCTAAATCCATCAGAATACCGTTCACTTTTCCTGTCAGACCGTATTTTTCAACCCGGCTTTTAAGTTGATTAAAATTACAGTGTTCCAGCCTTAATTGTGACGCCTCAGCAAAATACTTCTGCCCATAGGCAATTGCCTGCAAGTCCTGATCTAATGCCAGCAGACAGGCTGATGTATTCAACCTGTCCAGTATTGCCCGGCTGTGCCCACCACGACCGAATGTTGCATCTACATAGACACCATCAGAGCGAATAGCCAGCGCCACCAGTGATTCCTCAAGCAACACTGGCTGATGAGCAAATACTTCCATGTCTATAAAGAGAGTTCTTCCAGTGAGGCAGGAAGCTCACCTTCACTGGATTGCACCGCCTCTACCCACGCCTCCTGACTTTCATTCCAGAGTGTTTCATCCCAGATTTCAAACTTACGACCCTGGCCGATTAATACGATTTTTTTACCAAGACCGGCATATTCGCGTAACATAGGTGGTAATAAAATTCTGCCCTGAGCATCCATATCCAGTTCGGTTGCATGACCGATATAAAGACGCTGCAATAAACGCGCCTGTCTGTTCAGACTTGGTAGTTGATTTAATTTAGCTTCAATAATTTCCCATTCGGGAAGCGGGTAAACAAGCAGACAATGGTCACGATCGATGGTAACAACTAAGCGACCGCCACAACGCTCAAGCAAACGCTCACGATAACGCGCAGGCATAGCCATTCTGCCTTTGACATCAAGAGAAACATTGTTGATCCCACGAAAATTCATTTGTTATTGTTATATTGGTGATAATAATGTTGTAACAAAAAACCATAAAAACCCACTTTACGCCACTTCTTCCCACATATTCACACTATAGGTAGTCTCACCCCTCAATGTCAAGTATTTTTATGCCTGAAACGGGCAAAAAACTACAATGCCGACAGCGACTTAGCCAGTATTTAAGGAAAGTAGAAGGAACTAAAGTTAAAGTTATTTTTCAAATCATAAAGTTGATTATTAAAGCTAATAATTTACTTTAAGTCTTAGCGCTTAGTTAACGGTAGTATAGGAACTGATATCAGCAGCGAAACATCTTCCAGAAGACAGGGAATTACCAATTAATGAATATATCGGATGCAAAACACTATGCTGACCGCCACACTCTGATATGGAAAACGAAGAAAATAGATAGTTTACAGTACGTTACAGAAAACCATAGTAAGGAATAGAAAACAGGAGTTACCGGATCAATCCGGCAGGATAAATTTCTTTGGCAACGTAGAACCTCACCTCAGAAGTCAAGGGACAGAAAAAAGAAGGAGCTGGCCGATAAGCCGGGTTCTGTCCAGGGCAATCATTCATCTGGATAACATGTCACCATGCACCTCAAGCAACCTACCCGGGAACAGCGCGGACCACGCATTATGTTCCCCTATTTGGTCTTGCTCCGAGTGGGGTTTACCCTGCCACCATTGTTGCCAATGGCGCGGTGCGCTCTTACCACACCATTTCACCCTTACCTGCCATTTACGATGAGACAGCAGGCGGTATATTTTCTGCGGCACTTTCCGTAGGTTTTCACCTCCCAGGCGTTACCTGGCACTCTGTCCTGCGGAGCCCGGACTTTCCTCCCCTGCATCATTGATACCGGATAAACCGGTACAACTAACAGGCGCGATTGCCTGGCCAGCTCCAGAGCTAACTATACCATGAGAGTGCATTACACGGTGCGTTTTCCCAATGATTTTCCCAACAAAAAAGCCCCGTTATTAGCAACGGGGCTTTTTATAAACCAGAATACACTGATTTCCAGAGTATATGGATTTAACGCACAACGGCTATCACATCATGCCGCCCATACCACCCATACCACCCATGTCACCACCACCAGGCATCGGCGCTTCATCCTTAGGTATTTCTGCAACCATACATTCAGTTGTAATCAACAGACCAGCAACGGAGGCCGCATTTTGCAGTGCAGAACGGGTAACTTTAGTCGGGTCAAGAATACCCATCTTAATCATGTCACCATACTCACCGGTTGCTGCATTGTAACCATAGTTACCTTTTTTCGCAGCAACATTTGCCAGCACAACCGAAGCTTCTTCACCAGCATTGGCAACAATCTGGCGCAATGGATCTTCCATCGCACGACGGGCAATAGAAATACCCACATCCTGATCGGAGTTATCACCGCGTACACCATCAACCGCAGCACAGACGCGAATCAATGCGACACCGCCACCAGGGACAACGCCTTCTTCTACTGCCGCGCGGGTAGCGTGTAATGCATCTTCCACCCGTGCTTTTTTCTCTTTCATTTCCATTTCGGTAGCAGCACCAACTTTAATCACGGCTACACCACCGGCCAGCTTAGCCACGCGTTCCTGCAATTTTTCTATATCGTAATCAGAAGTCGCTTCTTCAATTTGCGCACGAATTTGTGTGACACGCGCCTTAATATCTTTGGCTGATCCAGCACCATCAATAATAACTGTATTTTCCTTTGTTATGGTAATACGCTTTGCTGAACCTAAGTCTTCCAGTGTGGCTTTTTCCAGTGACAGACCGACTTCTTCAGAAATAACCGTTGACTTGGTCAGAATTGCAACATCCTGCAATATGGCTTTACGGCGATCACCAAAACCCGGCGCTTTCACTGCACAGACCTTAACAATACCACGCATACTGTTAACAACCAGTGTTGCTAACGCTTCACCTTCAACGTCTTCAGCAATAATTAACAATGGGCGGCTGGATTTGGCTACTGCTTCCAGTGTTGGCAGCAACTCACGAATATTGGCGATTTTCTTATCAAAAATAAGGATGTACGGATTTTCCATATCTGTACTCATGCTTTCCTGGTTATTGACGAAATAAGGCGACAGGTAACCACGGTCAAACTGCATACCTTCAACAATTTCCAGCTCATTTTCCAGTGAATTACCCTCTTCAACCGTAATCACACCTTCTTTACCGACTTTATCCATGGCTTCGGCGATAATGGTGCCAACACTGGTATCAGCATTTGCTGAAATGGTACCAACCTGAGCAATAGACGCAGTATCAGCACATGGCTTGGAAAGTTTGCGTAATGCTTCTACCGCTGCGACAACTGCCTTGTCGATGCCACGTTTCAGATCCATCGGGTTCATCCCGGCAGAAACTGATTTCATGCCTTCACGTACAATACCCTGAGCCAGTACGGTTGCTGTAGTAGTGCCATCACCAGCAATGTCGGACGTTTGAGACGATACTTCTTTCACCATCTGCGCGCCCATATTTTCGAACCTGTCTTCGAGTTCAATTTCTTTGGCAACAGAAACGCCATCTTTGGTAATTGTGGGAGCACCGAAGGCTTTTTCCAGCACAACGTTACGGCCTTTCGGGCCAAGGGTTACCTTTACTGCATTGGCCAGAATGTTCACACCGTTAACCATACGGCTACGTGAATCATCGCCAAAACGTACATCTTTTGCTGACATGTTTTCTTCCTCTTAGAATACTATTAAATAATTAAATCTGACTACTGTTTCTGATTACTTAGTGTCTGATTACTTATGTCTGATTACTCTGCATGATGACTGCGTGGTCAATCACTTATGCTGCAAACACACCCAGTATGTCTTCTTCACGCATAATCAGAACTTCTTCGCCATCCACTTTAAGCTCAGTACCGGAATATTTACCAAACAGTACCTGATCACCGACTTTTACATCCAGTGCATGAACTTCACCTGAATCAGCAATTTTACCGTTGCCGACAGCCAGCACTTCACCTTTGACCGGTTTTTCTGCTGCCGAATCAGGAATTACGATGCCACCAGCACTGGTGCGTTCTTCTTCCATACGTTTAACAACAACACGGTCGTGTAACGGACGTATTTTCATTTTTTATAACCCTCTTTTAAGATAATTAATTGACGAATGAGATCACTGTTTTTAGCACTCTCTTGCTATGAGTGCTAATCATAATGACGAATCTATCAGAGTCAAGCAAATCAACACCGAAAACTCGTCCTATTTATGTTAAAAGGTTAAATGTGGGTGATAATGGGAATTTCAAGGGCAGGAAATAAAGAATCCGACTATAAAAAGTAATTATACCGGGGAACCGTCTGGTTAGTCTTCGTGATGGCATTCACCTTCAATGATACGGCCTTTACGAACGGGTTCAGCAGGCTCTTTTTGCTCATGCCCGCGCTGAAACCCATCAATAAATTCATCTTTATGAGGCTGTTCATAAAAATCGCCTGCACCAAAATGACTTTGATGAATACCCCCGCGTGAAATAATTACCCGGATAATGATACGGCGCGTTACTGGAATCATACATAAAAACCCCAGAATATCAGTAATAAAACCAGGGGTAATTAATAACACACCACCCACCGCAAGCACCATTCCTTCCATCATTTCCATTGCTGGCAAGGTGCCCTGCGACAGACTGCGTTGCGCCCGTGTCAGCATATTCATACCCTGGTAACGCAACATATTTACCCCAATAAAAGCGGTAATCAGTACCAGTGCAATCGTCCAGAAAGCACCAATATATTCACCAACTTTAATCATAAAGTACAGTTCCATCAGCGGAATAACAATAAATAATAATGGCCAGTTTCTTAACATTAGGTTTTTACCCGAAAACATTAGTGAATATACTATGGATACGCTATGATTTAAATAATTCCCTGCACGGGCATCCACTTCGCCATGCAACAGAAATTTCTGAGCAATCGGCTGAATAATCGGCCTGAATAATCGGCCTGAACAATCAGGTAGAGTATAATTTATGTGATATCTTCTCTCTAACGACCGGTTTTGTGAAGAGATAACTGGATTAAACAGGTATAAAACGCGAATAAACCAACCCTGAAATGAACCCTGTTAACTTTTTGTGTCTAAATTTGAACGTCAATAATACGCTAAAATTACCCCATATCCCCATACACCACGCCAATATATATTACCCTGGAATCTAATATGAATAATTTTTTATCCCGCTTATTTTCCACACTGTTATTGCTCAGCGTGAGCCTGCCACTTTTCGCAGGCAACAACTTAAATCTTCTTGATGGACTCAGCGGGCAGGATAAGATTCTGGATCCCGATCAGGCTTTCCAGCTAACTATACAACCCAAACCTGGACAATTTACCGCCAAATGGGTGATTGCCAAAGGCCACTACCTGTATCGTGACCAAATGAAGATCACCATAGATGATTCATCGGTACAAACCCAGCCACTGATCATGCCCAAAGGGGAACCGAAAGCAGACCCCGTGTTTAATAAAACCCTGCACGTCTACCACCATTTTGCCACCGCCACATTACCCTACCACTATACAGGTAATGCGGGCAAAGAAGTCAGTTTCAAGGTTCGTTATCAGGGCTGCTCTGAAATATCCGGAATTTGCTACCCGCCACAAATACGTACATTTAAAATAAAGCTCTCCCCGATATCCACTGCTGCTGCCGCACAATCAGCCACATCCACCCCTGCCCAGTCAAGCGCTAGTACGGCACCCCTTTCGGCGCAGGATAAAATTGCTGACACATTGAAAAATGGCAATACTCTATTAACCCTGCTGATATTTTTTGGTGCCGGCCTGCTACTTGCTTTTACTCCCTGCGTATTTCCAATGATCCCGATTCTATCAGGCATTATTGTTGGTCAGGGGAAGGATATTTCTACCCGCAAGGCACTGTTACTATCTGCGGTCTATGTGCTGGCAATGGCCGCCACCTACACTATTGTTGGTGTCCTGGTTGGTCTATCAGGTGAAAACATCCAGGCATGGTTCCAGAATCCGTGGATTATTAGTGGCTTTTCAGCTATTTTTGTCGCACTCGCCTTTTCCATGTTCGGCTTCTACGAACTGCAAATGCCCGCCAGTATTCAAAACAAATTAACTAGTGCAAGCAATAGTCAGCATGGTGGCACGTTAATTGGTGTCGCCATCATGGGCTTTCTGTCCGCACTGATTGTCGGCCCCTGTGTTACCGCTCCACTGGTTGGTGCATTACTGTATATTGCCAACACCGGTGATGCCTTGCTTGGAGGAATGGCACTGTTTGCATTAAGCATGGGGATGGGTACACCTCTATTATTAATTGGTGCTTCTGCTGGCAAACTGTTACCCAAAGCGGGCAAATGGATGGATGCTGTGAAAGCAGTATTCGGTGTACTTCTGCTGGCTCTCGCCATCTGGTTACTGGAAAGAGTAGCACCGGTTACTTTAACCATGTCATTATGGGCAATACTGATTATCGTCTCTGCCATTTATATGGGCGCAATAGACAGTTTACCCAGCGGCAGCAATGGCTGGAAAAGGTTATGGAAAGGTTTTGGGATCGTATTTCTGATCTACGGCATTATTATTCTGCTTGGTCTGGCGGGTGGAAATCGTAACGTTCTCCAGCCACTGGAAGGTCTGGAAACGATTACTTCATCTTCTTCACAACAGCAACACTCAGCATTAACGTTTAAACAGATTAAAGGAATTAAAGGCTTAAACGCTGCACTGGCAGAGGCAAAAGCAGCCGGTAAACCGGTTATGCTGGATTTTTATGCTGACTGGTGTGTATCCTGCAAGGAAATGGAAGTGTTTACTTTTACCAACCCCAGCGTAAAGAGCGCGCTGCGAGGTGTGGTTTTATTACAGGCCAACGTTACTGCTAACGATAAACAGGACGTTCAGTTATACAAACACTTTGGCATCATCGGACCACCATCCATTATGTTTTTTGATACCAAAGGTAAGGAGCATAGAAACTATCGTGTAGTCGGTTATATGAAGGCCAGACAGTTTGCTGCACACATCAGGCGCGCGCTGAAAGCGGATATTTAAATTAGGGAACCTCTGAAGAAATCTATTTCTCTAATTATCCAGGTAAGATGAAAAATATATTTATTTTTATCACTATCATGGTGATTAGTGGCGGCAGCTACTACGTATTTCAAACCTATAGAGGCCTTAACAAACCGGATCACAGGCCGATTATCGGACAGATGCGACCGGAATTTGCGATTGAAGACCTGCATGGCAAAATGCGCTCTATCCGGGAATGGAATAATAAAGTCATACTGTTAAATTTCTGGGCGACCTGGTGCCCGCCCTGCCGACGTGAAACGCCTGAATTTATCCAGCTACAGAAAAAATATGGCGGGCAGAACTTCCAGATAATCGGCATTGCCGTTGATAACGAACCAAACGTACGTAAATTTGCAAAGAAAATGAAGATAAACTACCCGATCATGGCCGCTCAGGAAGAAGCTATGGGCCTGGCAAAACGTTATGGAAACAGAACTGACAGTCTTCCTTACTCAGTATTTATAGACAGGAAAGGTAAAATTAGCGCCACATTCACTGGAGAACTCAGCAAAAACCGTGCAATATCAATATTAAAGCGGCTTGGCATCGGTAGTAACTGATATAATTTCTTTATTACCAATTAATTTCGCCACAAATTCGACGAAATAGTGGACTTTTTCTCTACAGTTATGCACAATTACTAATATCTTTTAATATTTTCACCAATACACCTTCATGCCTGACCTGCTTGTACTAAACGGCCCCAACTTAAACCTGCTAGGCACCCGCGAACCCGAACACTATGGCTTTGATACACTCGAATCCATTACCACCCGGTTGCAAAACCTGGCACAACGCTACAAACTGAGTATTGACAGTTACCAGAGCAATGCCGAAGCGGAACTGATCGCCCGTATTCATCAGGCACAAACAGATAAAACACGTTTTATTATTATCAATCCTGCGGCCTTCACGCACACCAGCATTGCACTACGTGATGCAATAAGTGCGGTACAAATTCCGTTTATTGAAATTCATTTATCCAACGTTCATGCGCGCGAAGCCTTTCGTGAACATTCCTATTTTTCTGATATTGCAGTGGGTGTTATTTCTGGCCTTGGTACACAGGGCTACGAACTTGCTTTACGAGCTGCATTTACTTATTTAAACAAAGGGTAATCCTGATGGATATACGCAAAGTTAAAAAACTCATTGAACTACTGGAAGAATCCGGTATTGCCGAAATCGAAATAAATGAGGGCGAAGAATCTATACGCATCTCCCGCTACGCTGCACCAGCGCCCATGCCCGTACAACAGTATGCGGTTGCCCCACCACCCGATAATGCCAGTATGGAAACAAAATCGGAGAGCAACGATGCAACCGATGAAATAAGCGGCCACACAGTAAACGCACCCATGGTGGGTACTTTTTACAGCGCTCCTTCCCCAGGAGCACCCGATTTTGTCAAGATCGGCGATAGTGTGAATGAGGGCGATACCATCTGTATTATTGAAGCAATGAAAATTCTCAACCAGATTGAAGCGGACAAGTCCGGTACAGTCAAGGAAGTTCTAGTTGAAAACACACAGCCAGTTGAATTCGGCCAACCACTCATTGTTATTGAGTAAGGCACTATTATGTTATCCAAAGTTGTTATCGCTAACCGCGGCGAAATAGCATTACGTATATTGCGTGCCTGCCGTGAACTGGGTATTAAGACGGTTGCAGTACATTCCGATGTCGATCGTGATTTAAAGCATGTTCGTCTGGCGGACGAAACAGTCTGTATTGGCCCTGCACCATCCGACCAGAGTTACCTGAATATACCGGCAATCATCAGTGCCGCAGAAGTGACCGATGCCATGGGCATCCATCCCGGCTATGGTTTTTTATCTGAAAATGCTGATTTCGCCGAGCGCGTTGAAGATAGTGGTTTTATTTTTATCGGACCGACACCGGAATCTATTCGAACCATGGGAGATAAAGTCGCCGCCATTGAAACCATGAAAAGCGCCGGGGTGCCCTGTGTACCCGGTTCAGACGGCCCGCTGGGTAATGATTCTGATATTAATCTGGCGCTGGCAAATAAAATTGGCTACCCCATCATTATTAAAGCCGCTGGCGGTGGTGGTGGACGCGGTATGCGTGTCGTACACTCCGATGCCACTTTGCAAAGTTCAATAAATCTTACCAGACAGGAAGCGGGTAGCTTTTTTGGCAACAGTACGGTTTATATGGAAAAATATCTACAGATGCCCCGTCATATAGAAATTCAGATATTATCTGATGGTCAGGGCAATGCTATTCACCTGGGCGAGCGTGATTGTTCGATGCAACGCCGCAACCAGAAAGTACTGGAGGAAGCACCCGCCCCCGGCATTACTCCCAAACAGCGTAAAAAAATTGGTCAGCGCTGTGTTGATGCCTGCAATAAAATGCGTTACCGAGGTGTTGGCACTTTTGAATTTCTCTACCAGGACAATGAGTTTTACTTTATTGAAATGAACACCCGGATACAGGTTGAACACCCTGTTACTGAAATGATTACCGGTGTTGATATTATTAAAGAGCAACTCTACATTGCCTCCGGGGAAAAACTACGTTACAAACAAAGCGATATTGAAATTCGCGGGCATGCCATTGAATGCCGCCTCAACGCAGAAGATGCACGCACGTTTATGCCATCACCGGGGAAAATCGAACGTTACCATCCACCAGGCGGGCCCGGTATTCGTGTTGATACCCATATTTATGGTGGCTACACCGTACCGCCTAACTACGATTCCATGATTGGTAAATTAATTGCTTATGGCAGTTCTCGTGATGTTGCTATTGCCAGAATGCGGGGCGCGCTGGATGAGATCAACATCACTGGCATTCGTACTAACATTGAACTGCATAAAGATATCCTGAATGATGCTAATTTCCAGGCCGGTGGCACTAATATTCACTACCTTGAAAAAAAACTGGGGATATAAATAATCACAGCAGACATGACCGGCATTCCTATTCATGTTCCTGTTTTAAGGCGAGCGCTTTTTTATATACTTCATTTTTATTGGCACCGGTCATTTTTACTACAAAAGAAACCGCCTGCTTAACCGGCAGCTCCTGCAACAGGATTTTCAGAAAATTTGTTGTCTGGGTGTTATTATCCGGTGGCTGCTGACAACCCTCAAGCACCAGCACGATCTCACCTTTGCGCTGGTTTTCATCTGCGGCAACAAACTGGCGTAACGCCGCCAGCGTTGTACACCGAATTGTTTCAAATGTTTTTGTTATTTCACGAGCAAAGGTAATATTTCTGTTTTCACCCAGTACGGCGACCATATCATCCAGTGTTTCTCTGATACGATGGCAGGATACGTAGAATATCATCGTACGCCTTTCGTACTTCAGTGCTGCAAAAACCTGCACCCGTGCCGCTGACTTTGCCGGTACGAAACCTTCAAAACAGAAATGGTCGGTTGCCTGCCCAGCACCACTTAATGCTGCAATCGCAGCACAGGCTCCCGGTACCGGCACAACCTGAATATCATGATGATGCGCCAGCTTTACCAGCCGGTAACCAGGGTCACTAACCAGTGGTGTACCGGCATCGGAGATTAGCGCTATCGACTTACCCTGCTGCAACCAGCCAATTAATTTTGGACCAAGCTGATCTTCATTATGTTCATGACAGGCTATCATGCGGGGCGATATACCAAGGTAGGATAACAGTTTCTGACTATGGCGAGTATCCTCAGCAGCAACGATGTCAACTTCTGTTAATATCTCAATGGCTCGACGACTTATATCACCCAGATTTCCTATCGGTGTTGCCACCAGATAAAGCTTTCCCGGTAAGATTTCAATTGACACAATCAGCCCTACAAAACATACTTCACCTTCCTGACATTAATTACAATATACATAGTATCTTGAATATACAAACTTTAAAACGTCTCATTTTCTGTTGCTGTATTTTTCTGTCCGCCTGCAGCATCTCCCCGTTAAAAAAAATTAACACAACACCGCTGGATACTGAAACGCTGTCTAAAATGACCCCCGCCGAACTGGGTGATATGGCTAATCAGGCTTTAGCACAGGCAAATGAAATTCGCGGTGAACAACGCCAGAGACTACTTCTCAGGTCTGCCCGGCTGTTTTACTATAAACACGATCTGAAATCCGCTGGCAAAATACTCGATAGCATGAAACCCGATGCCGCAATTATGGGCGAAACACGTCTGCTGGCGGCCAGAGTAGCTCTTGCAGAAAATAATCCGGAAAAGGCAATTACCCTGTTACCACCAACAGGTAGTCTACGTCAATCACGTCAATTACAGGCAAAAATACTACTCGCCGATATTGATGCAGCCCTTGGTTATTCAATGCGTGCAGTGAAAACACGAGTGGAACTTGAAACACAATTCGACACTGCCGATGCCAGGCTCAAAAATAACGAACAGATCTGGACGGTTTTATCGAGTATGTCTGCGACTGCTTTAGAACAGGAGACTTCAACGGATCCAGGAATCCTGGCCTGGCTAGATCTAGCACGTATTATGCGCAACTTCAGTTCACAGGGACAGCGTAATATCAATAAAGTTGAAAATGCAGTACTGGACTGGGGCACTCGCCATCCACAACAGCCAGTCAGCAATATATTTTTATCACACCTGATTGATGACTACACCGCCACCGCAATAAAAGTGAAACGCATTGCTGTACTACTGCCCCAGCAGGGCAAATTTGCTGGTGCCGCAGTAACCATCCAAAATGGTCTATTAAGTGCTTACTATACGGATGACGATGCAACAACACGACCGACCCTCAAGTTTTATGATACAGCCGACCCAAATGTCTCCTTTAGCCAACTCCTCCAGCAGGCTATTGATGATGGTGCAACGAATATTATCGGGCCACTTGATAAAACACTTATCAGCAAACTTGAGCAACAACATGATTTACCCATACCGGTGCTGACCTTAAATTATAGTAACAACCCTCAGATGCAAACGAATAATCTTTTTCAGTTTGGCCTGTCTCCGGAAGATGAAGCCCGGCAAGTAGCAGAACTGGCAATACGCCAGGGTAAGCAGAAAGTGGTAATACTGGCACCGGACAATAACTGGGGACGACGTATTCAAAATGCATTTTCTGCCTATTTTGAACAACTTGGCGGCAATGTTATTGCAACACAGGACTATTCCAGCACCAGTGCCGATTTTTCCCGCCCCATACGACGGCTGTTTAATCTCGACCAGAGTACAATGCGATACCATAGAATTCAAGATACATTGGGTGAAAAATTAAAATTTATGCCTTATCGCAGACATGATGTAGATATGATTTTTATCGCAGCCACTCCCCGATCTGCCCGCGGTATTGTTCCTTCATTAAGATTTCATCATGCAGGTGCCCTGCCGGTATACGCTACATCAAGCGTTTATACCGGAACCCCAGATGTTAGCCGTGATAACGATCTGGACGGTCTGTTATTCTGTGACATGCCCTGGGTACTGGAAAACTCAAAATCTGATAGTAAGATGGCAGAAAACATGAACCGACTAAAACAGATATTCAAAACAAACTGGCCCGATCAACAACGTTATACCCGTCTGTTTGCACTGGGAGTTGATGCTTACCATCTACTGTTTAATCTTCAATACCTGCATGAAAATAATTTTGCGCGTTTTTCCGGAGCAACCGGTAATATCCAGCTGGATAAAAATGGGCGAATTATACGCCACCTGTTATGGGCCAGATTTATTAACGGACGTGCCGTCTATATAAAACCTGAAATTAAAATTGAAGCCCTGCCCACGCAGAAAGACGGAATAATTTCCAGTACAGACAATACCGTTACACCTGTAATCAAATCTGTACAGCCAGCCCCCATGCAGCATTGAAAGCGCAGCATCTACAACAGGGAGAACAGGCAGAGCAGGCCTGCTATCTCTATTTGAAAGAACAGGGTCTGAAGCTGGTGGAAAAAAACTTCCTTTGTCGCCTGGGTGAAATAGATATTATTATGCTGGATCAAAAAAATCTGGTTTTTATTGAAGTGCGTTTTCGTAAAAATGATACATTCGGTGGGGCTGAAGCAAGCATTACCCTGCAAAAGCAGCAGAAAATTAGACGCACGGCCGAGTTATACCTGCAACAGCATACACAATTCCCAGTTGCCCGGTTCGATGTTGTCGCCATGTCGCCTTCAGCAGAACGCAGTCAGTTCCATCCGGACAATGTAAACTACACTTTCAACTGGATAAAAAATGCGTTTTAATAGCCACATACTAACAGGATAGATAAAAAGGATACTTATTGTTCAAGACCGTCAGCCGCAGGGATGCGGGTGTCGAGTTTACATGGATGTATTAACAGCGTGTCCTGAACAATAAGTATCCTTTTTATCTGTTTCAGTAATAATTAATTCACCAGCCATTACAGGTAACAGCTTCAGATGGATTTACTAAACCGAATCAAGCAGAATTTTCAGCAAAGCATCCTCACCAAACAAATGGCAGCAGAAACGCTTGCCCAACCCATCCTGCTTGCCGGACGGTTACTAACACAATGCCTGCTAAACGGGGGCAAAATACTTTCCTGTGGCAATGGCGGCTCAGCAGGTGATGCACAACACTTTTCCTCTGAAATGCTTAATCGCTTTGAAATGGAACGCCCTGGTCTGCCCGCTATCGCACTAACCACCGACAGCTCGACACTGACATCCATTGCAAATGATTATAGCTATCAGCAGATTTTTTCCAAACAGGTCACCGCACTGGGTCAGTCGGGAGATATCCTGCTGGCAATCAGCACCAGTGGTAATTCAGACAATGTGAATAGTGCTATCTATGCTGCGCACGAACGCGATATGCTGGTAATCGCACTAAGCGGGAAAGAAGGAGGAAGCATGAGCGAATGTATCTCAGATAATGATATAGAAATCCGCGTGCCATCTGGTTCTACCGCACGCATACAGGAAGTACATCTACTTGTTATCCACTGTTTATGTGATCTGATAGACCATCAGTTAATGGGTGAGTGAATATCAACTTCCTGTCAACCACAAACATCTATGGCACGATTCTATGACACAATGGTTCTATATGACGACATGCTTATTTAATGGCATGTTTAACAACATACTATTTAACAACATGCAGATTAGGTCGTGGTGGCCCTGAACTCGGTGGTTTGGGTTTATCCGGGTCGGAACCTGATTTGCTGCCTTCTGGATTAACCGATACGATATTTTTGCCTTCTTTTATCTTTCCCTGATTTTCATCTACCGCACTTAGCCTGTTTTCCTCTTCAGCAAACATCATACCCTGACCGTTTTCTCTGGCATAAATAGCCAGCACCGCTTCAACTGGTATGTAGATAGATTCAGATTTACCTGAAAATTTGGCACTGAAGGTAACCGTTTCATCACCAAGAACCAGACCATTAACGGCCATTGGTGCAATATTCAGAATAATTTTACCATCACGGATATGCTGAACAGGAACCATGCAATCTTCAATGGTTGCATCAACCAGCAGATAGGGAGTTAAGCCATTATCACTAATCCACTGATACATGGCTCGAACAAGATAGGGATGACTGGATGTCATGGGCATAATATCAGCACTATTTTTTTATCCTGAAATATGATGAATAGAGTAACACCTGAAACAGAAAATTAACAGATTCCATTCTGCCTGACGTGCTTTATTCGTTCAGTCAATATGATAGTCCAGACAATTATTATTTCAGGCTACTCAAACTACAGACGTAACTCACGCTCCGATTCGGTCAGGCTTAATTGAAAACCTTCACGATCGAACAGGCGCTGTGCATAGTCATTAACTGCTTTGGCCTCTTTAGGTAACTCAATACCATAATGAGGCAGACGCCATAAAATTGGTGCAATACTGGCATCAACCAGACTGAAATCTTCACTGAGAAAAAACGGCATTACCGTAAAAATTTCTGCAATAGAAGCGATACTTTCTGTTAGTTCCTTTTTGGCTTTAACCACTGCCTTTTCGGCTTTAGTTTCAATAACTTCTATCAGCGGGTACCAGTCATGTTCAACCCGAAATAGTGCCAGGCGTGTTTGTGCACGCTGCACAGGCCCTACCGGCATTAATGGCGGATGAGGAAAACGCTCTTCCAGATACTCCATAATAACCCGTGAGTTATATAACACCAGCTCACGGTCAACCAGGGTCGGCACACTACCATACGGATTTAAATCAATTAAATCTTCCGGTAATTTTTTCAGATCAACCTGAATAATTTCATGTGTAATGTCTTTTTCAGTTAAAACAATACGGGTACGATGACACTCAATTGAGTTAGCCGTTGTATATAAATTCATTTATCTTCCAGTATGGGAACAGAAAAGTCGGTACAACAATCATTATACAATGATTATTGTACCGACTACCGTTACTTAATATACCAATATCTAATGCACGTCTTTCCAGTACTCTTTCTTCAACATATAAGCGAAGACGAAAAAGATAACCAGGAAGCCAAGCACTTTCCAGCCCATGGCACGTCGTGTATTTTGTATTGGTTCAGCAATGTAAACCATAAAGTTGACCAGGTCAGCCGTATACTTGTTGAACTGGGCAGTACTCATGGTTCCAGGAACGACTGTAATCATGTGGTCAATTACCTGCGCCTTCACGCCATCGCCCTGTACAATAGTTTTATACACGGCTTTTTTCAGGCCCTGCTGCTTCCAGAGAATATCCGGCATCCCAACCTTGGGGAATACCACATTATTCACACCGCTCGGACGGCTGGAATCCAGATAGAAACTACGCAGATAGGTATATAACCAGTCAGCACCCCGGGCACGCGCTTCTACTGTAAGATCTGGCACTGCTATACCAAATGCTCTTTTCGCGTAAGCGGGTGTCATGGCAACTTTCATCAGAGCACCAATTTTTGTTGGTGCACCCTTGGCATCGCGGGTAAAGATCATCATATCGCGTACATCCTTGTTGCTCATATCAAGATCTTTGGCAATACGATTAAAGCGCATATATTTCGCTGAATGACAACTGTAACAGTTCTCCGCGAATATCTTCGCACCTCGCCGCAGTGAGGCCTTATCACTAATATTGATAGGAGCCTTATCCAGATGAACCCCTTCATCAGCGGAGGCAATCACCGGGTTCGCCAACCAGAAGACAGCCAGCAAACTGGACGTTAATAGAGTCAATAAAGTCTTTTTCATGATGTCACCCTATCCGGTACAGGTTTAGTACTTTCATTTTTCGATGTAATGAACAATACAATAAAGAAAGCGAAATACAGGAAGCCGAAGACGCGCGATAACACGGTATTAGTTAATGATACTGGATGCATCCCCAAATAACCTAGTACGAAAAAACTTATTACAAATACAGCAAGATTTATTTTATAAATAACTGAACGATAGCGAATGGATTTAACTTTACAACGATCAATCCACGGCAGGAAGAACAGCACAACAATGGACGAACCCATAGCCCCAACGCCCATCAACTTATCAGGCACAGCCCGTAATATCGCGTAGAAGGGAGTGAAATACCATAGAGGTGAAATCTCTGGCGGCGTTTTCAGGATATTAGCCGGAATAAAGTTATTACTTTCCAGCAAATAACCACCGCCAGCCGGTAGATAAAACACGATAATGGAGAAGAAAAACAGGAATACGACTACCCCAACGATATCTTTAACCGTGTAATAAGGATGGAACGGAATACCGTCTAACGGGATACCATTAGCATCTTTATTTTTCTTAATTTCAATACCATCCGGGTTATTTGAACCCACTTCATGCAGCGCAAGAACGTGCGCAATAACCAGGAAGACCAGTACTAGCGGCAGTGCGATCACATGCAGTGCAAAGAAACGATTCAATGTTGCATCACCAATGACGAAATCACCACGAATCCATATTAACAGGCTATGACCAACAACAGGAATTGCGCCAAACAAAGAAGTAATTACCTGTGCTCCCCAGTATGACATCTGACCCCATGGCAGCAGATAACCCATAAAGGCTTCAGCCATTAACGCCACGTAAATAAACATCCCGAATAACCACAGCAATTCACGTGGTTTTTTGAATGAGCCATACAATAACGCACGGAACATATGCAAATAAACCACAATAAAAAAGGCAGTTGCACCCGTGGTATGAATATAGCGAATCAACCAGCCATACTTTACATCGCGCATGATAAATTCAACTGAACCAAACGCCAGATGACTATCAGGTTTATAATGCATGGTAAGAAAAATACCAGTAATTATTTGAATAACCAGCACCATCAGTGCTAAGGAACCAAAAAAATACCAGAAATTAAAGTTTTTTGGCGCATAGTACTTCGCCAGATGCTCATTCCACATTTTAGTTAATGGAAAACGATCATCTATCCAGCCTAGTAAGCTACTCATTATGCTTTACCTCCAGATTCACCAACAAGGATGACATCATTATTGACATAATAATAATCAGGAACCAGCAGGTTAAGTGGTGCTGGCACATCTTTAAACACCCGACCAGCCAGATCATAGCGAGAACCATGACAGGGACAGTAGAAACCACCCAGCCAGTTGGCACCCAGATCCTCTGGCCCAATATCTGGACGATAGGTTGGAATACATCCCAGATGAGTACAGATACCAACCACCACAAACATTTCTGCTATACGTGATCGATACTCATTTTTCGCATAGGGTGGTTGCTGTGATACAGCATCAGAATGAGGATCCAGTAGACGATCATCATTCTTTGGCAGATTGGCCAGTGTTATCTTCGACCGTCGAAGAAACCACACCGGTTTACTTTGCCAGCCAACCGTTAATAGTCGACCTTCAACAAGCTTACTAATATTTACTTCTACAGGCGCACCCGCATTTAGGGCACGTGCACTCGGTTCCCAACTTTCAAGAAAAGGTACCGCAACAAACCCGGCACCAACAGCCCCCACTACCGAAGTAGCGGCAACCAGAAATCGGCGTCGACCTGTATCTACCTTCTTACCAGACGTTTCGGCAGTAGACATTATGGTTATCTCCAAAAAAGATAAAAAATAAAATAATAACTCTATCCTGATTGCAAAGCGTTAATTTCAACCCCATAGTGGATAGGCAACTACGTTGAGGCAAGAACAACAAAAAACTGTTATTTTAACCAGTCTAAAAGTAGCGAAATCTCACTGGAAATCCTAATCACATCGCTTGCAAAGCGCGCATAGAATAGCGTAAATTAGCAAATTAGCCAAACTTAATAAATCAATTATAATAAAAACAATAAGATACAAAATCACAATGAAGAAAAACAACATAAAAGTAGGGTATTATTTTGCCTGGCTGGTTTTCGGGCTGATGGCAGGTGCTATTTTTCTGCTCTGGAATGGCGATATAAAAACATTACCCAGGGCAAAAAATCGAGCCGCACCCCCCCCTTTTTTGATACACAGTTTTTCTTCTGCCATCAGTAAAGCTGCACCGGCAGTGGTCAGCATATCAACCTATTCCTACGTCAAAAACATATCTACAAATATCCTTAACAGAAAGCCCCTGTTACAGCAGTTTCTTGCAAAGGGATCACCCCATACCCCCGTTTTACATGAAGACTCTGCTGGCTCAGGTATTATTTTCGATAAACACGGCCACATTCTGACGAATTATCACGTTATTGAACATCATGATGAAATTCAGGTACATCTGAAAGATGGCAGAACGGTTGCAGCAAAAATTCTCGGCTCCGATCCGGATACTGACCTTGCTGTTTTAAAAATTAACCTGAAAAATCTACCGGTTGCTATTATCGGTAACAGCAACAAACTAAAGGTCGGTGATATTGTACTGGCTATTGGTGACCCCTATGCTATCGGTCAGACGGTCACCCAGGGAATTATCAGTGCAACGGGTCGTACTCGTGTTACTCGCAATACCTATGAAAATTTTTTACAGACAGATGCTGCCATTAATCCGGGTAATTCAGGTGGCGCATTAATTAATACTGCGGGTGAAATCATCGGCATTAATTCAAACATCTATTCCAGCACCGGCAGTTATCAGGGGATCAGTTTCGCTATTCCCGTTAACATGGCAAAACATGTGTTTAATCAAATTGTCACCAATGGCTATGTGGTACGTGGCTGGCTGGGCGTTGAGGGTCAGCAGTTAACACCCGGTATTATCCATTCTGCCAACCTGGAGCCAACGCATGGTATTTTAATTACCGGGGTTGATATTGATGGTCCCGGTTACCTCGCCGGTATTAAAATCGGTGATATCATTACCGGGATTAATAACAGGAAAATTTATACCACTCAGGATATTCTAAAACAGATTGCAGCCGGGAAACCTGGTGATGTTTTTCGTATCGAAGGTTTTCGCAAACGCCAGAGTTTTGTTATCCGTGCTACACTGGGGCAACGACCACTAATGAGCCGCTAATAAACTACCCCGCCGCAAGCAGACGGGGTATTACTAATGAGAACGGTAATTAGTATGTCATTAACGTAATGCTTTTTCCAGTGCCTGCAGAAAAAATTTATTCTCTTCCGCAGTACCAATTGTCACCCGCAGACAGTTTCGCAGCGGTCCATGTGTCGCTTTCATATTCTTAATTAACACGCCATTATCTTTTATAATATCAAAAACCTCATCGCTACTTTTATACCGTACTCTAAATAAAATAAAGTTAGCCTGGCTGGGAAAAACCTCTATGCCATCATATTTATTCATTGCAGCAAAAACACCTGTACGCTGCTCGCAAATAAACCCGGCCTGTTGCTCAAGTACAGCCATATTCTCCAGCATAAAAAGAGCTGCCGTTTGTGTTAAAACATTAATATTATAGGGCAAACGAAGTTTGTCAATTTCATTAACAATTACTGGCGAGCCACATAAAAAACCCAGACGCAATCCCGCCAGACCAAGTTTAGATACGGTACGCATCACCATCAGGTTTTCAAATTCAGATAACGCAGGCAGAAAAGTTTTTTGTGCGAACGGATGATAGGCTTCATCCACAACAACCAGCCCTGGCGCCAGCCTGATAATGGTTTCAATCATGGAAGCATCGAATAGATTGGCACTGGGGTTATTCGGATAGGCAATAAAAATTATTGCTGGCTGATGTTTTTCTATTGCATCAAGGGTTAACCCTATATCCAGATTAAAGTTCACATCCAGCGGCACTCCCACATAGTCAATACCGGCAAACTCAGCAATCATTCGGTACATAACAAAACCCGGCTCAAAAGCCATCAGGCAGGTATTTTTCTTCAGTATCGACATTGCCAGTATCTGAATTAATTCATCTGAGCCATTGCCTAAAATAATCGCCCGATCGGAAGGTATTTGCATGTATGTATGCAACGCGGCGGTTAATGCTTTTGCATGTGGATCAGGATAGCGATTTAATGCAGTAGCAGCCAGCGCATGCTGCAAATCACGGCGTATATTTTCCGGTAGCAAATAAGGATTTTCCATCGCGTCCAGCTTAATCAGGCCATCTGCATTAGCGACATGATAGGCAGATAAATTCTGAATTTCGGGGCGTATCCAGCGTAATAATTTTTCAGGCACAACACTCTCGACTAGTTAGGTTATGGCGGACATTATACGTGGTTAATAAAAAAATAAAAAAAGGCCTTGAAATAAAAAAAATCGCCCCTAAATTATTTTACAGCAATGAATTACTATGAGGAGTACAAACCATGAGCTTAGTACGATACAACAACCCCTGGAATTTGTTTAATCAGCTTCAGCGTGAACTAATCAATCCAGAACTGGCCAAATTGAATGATGATGAAAATGTCGCAACCGCGAGCTGGGCACCATCTGTTGACATCAGTGAGAATGACGCAGAATTTAAACTGGTCGCAGATATTCCCGGCGTCAACCCTGATAATATTGATATTTCAATGGAAAAAGGAGTCTTAACCATTAAGGGTGAGCGTAATACTGAAACAGTTGAAGAGAAGGAAAACTTCCGCCGTGTTGAACGCCAGAGCGGCACTTTCTACCGCCGTTTCACGCTACCGGACAGTGCTGATGCCGATAAAATTGCTGCAAAATCAGAACATGGCGTATTAACCATTACCATCCCTAAACAGGAAGTTGCGCTGTCTCGGCGTATAGAAGTACAGCATTAATCAGGCGGATGTAGAACCTTGCCAGACCCATTGGCACTCAGGCAGGGCGTGGAGAGCAATCTCCACGCCCTTTTTTCGGGGAGCTACGTCTTAACCCGGTATTCAGCCGAACGTGCATGTGCGTACAGGCCTTCTCCATGCGCCAGTGTTGATGCAACCTTACCTAACTCCGACGCACCCTGTACAGAGCAACCAATCAGGCTGGAACGTTTTTGAAAATCGTACACCCCCAACGGTGAGGAAAAACGTGCGGTACCCGAGGTAGGGAGCACATGGTTAGGCCCGGCACAATAATCGCCCAGTGCTTCTGCCGTGTAACGCCCCATAAAAATAGCCCCGGCATGGTGAATCTTCTGCGCCCATTGCTCGGCATTATCGACTGACAATTCAAGATGTTCAGGAGCAATATGGTTGGCAATTTCTATTGCAGATTCCATACCTTCGGCTTTAATGATAACCGCACGGTTTTCCAGTGAAGCCTGAATAATTGCCTTACGCGGCATTTCTGCCAGCAGTTTTTCTATACTGTTTTTTACCTGTTCAATAAAATCATCATCGCTACAAACCAGAATTGACTGTGCTTCTTCATCGTGTTCCGCCTGTGAAAACAGATCCATCGCAATCCAGTCGGCACGGGTTTTACCATCACAGACGACCAGAATTTCCGATGGCCCGGCAATCATATCAATCCCGACCACCCCGTACACCATACGTTTTGCAGTAGCCACATACGAGTTCCCCGGGCCGGTAATTTTGTCCACCTTAGGGATGGTTTCCGTACCGTAAGCCAGCGCCGCAATTGCCTGCGCTCCACCAATAGTAAACACCCGGTCAACCCCGGCAATTGCAGCCGCAGCCAGCACCAGATTATTTTTTTCACCATCCGGCGTTGGCACTACCATAATCAGTTCCGGCACCCCGGCAACTTTAGCTGGAATGGCATTCATTAAAACCGATGATGGATAAGCGGCTTTACCACCTGGCACATACAGACCCACACGATCCATCGCGGTGACTTTCTGTCCCAGTACGGTACCGTCTTCCTCGGTATAGGACCATGATTCTATCTTCTGATGCTCGGCATATTGACCAATGCGGCTCGCAGATTTTTCCAGCGCCTCACGTTGTACATCATCAATTTTCGCCAGTGCCCGATGTAAATGCTCTGCACTCAGTTCCAGCGCCTGCGCCGAACTTAATTGCATACGGTCAAAACGGTTCGTGTATTCAAGCAATGCCTGATTACCGCGTTCTTTTACATCCGCCAGAATTTTAGCCACAACCTGTGATACATTACCACCAATATTCATCTCCCAGGCAAGGCAGGTATCCAGTTTTGACCAGAAATTTTCCTCCCGGAATGACAGTTGTTTTATCTTTAACATAGCGTTATACCACCTGTCGAATCTGTTCAATAATATCTGTTATTCTTTTATATTTCATCTTCATTGCTGCACGGTTAACCACCAGTCGCGAGCTGATATCAGCAATATGATCCACCGGCTTTAATCCATTAGCTTTTAAGGTATTACCGGTATCCACCACATCAACAATTAAATCAGACAAACCAACAACCGGCCCCAGTTCCATCGAACCATACAATTTAATTAATTCAACCTGCTCTCCACGCGACTCAAAATAACGTTTTGCCACATTGGTAAATTTAGTCGCTACGCGCAAATTTCCGTTACGTCGTGGTTTCGGCTCTATCAGACCGGCCGTCATCAATCGGCAGCAGGCAATTTTCAGATCCAGCGGCTCATATAAGCCTTCACCACCATGTTCCATTAATACATCTTTACCGGCCACGCCAAGGTCTGCCGCACCAAACTGTACGTATGTCGGCACATCGGTTGCACGGATAATTAGTAATTTGACATCGTTATGATTGGTATCGAGAATTAACTTACGGCTTTTTTCAGGATCATCCAGCGGGATGATATCCGCCGCCGCCAGCAAAGGCAGGGTTTCCTTAAAAATACGCCCTTTGGATAAGGCAATGGTAATACCCTTTGTGTATTGAGCAGGGTCACCATTATCTGCGTCTGAATATTTCACTCGTTCGTTTTCACTGTTATATTTGTTAAAATTGAATGCGGCTTTATTCCGGTGTCCGGTGTATTCTGGCACCCAGCAGAGCCAGCTTTTCTTCAATATTCTCATAACCACGATCAATATGGTAAATACGTTGCACCTCTGTTACTCCCGTTGCAACCAGACCGGCAATAATCAAACTGGCGGAAGCACGTAAGTCAGTAGCCATCACCGGCGCGGCGGTAAGTTTATCAACGCCACGAATAATGGCGGTATTCCCTTCCACTTCAATATCTGCGCCCATGCGCTTTAATTCCTGAACATGCATAAAACGATTTTCAAATACAGTTTCTATAATGGTCGCGGTACCATCTGCAACTGTATTTAACGCAGCAAATTGTGCCTGCATATCGGTGGGAAAAGCGGGATAAGGAGCCGTGCGTATATTAATAGATTTTGGTCGCCGCCCTTCCATATCCAGTGATATCCAGTCTTCACCCACTTCTATTTTTGCTCCTGCCTCCTTTAATTTATCAATAACGGCATCAAGCAGACGTGGGCAGGTATCCCTGACTCTGATTTTACCACCAGTAATGGCAGCAGCGACCAGATAGGTACCGGTTTCAATCCGGTCAGGGAGTACGCGATAGCGGGTTCCGGTTAGTTTTTCCACACCTTCGATGGTTAATGTATCGGTTCCGGCACCGGAAATTTTACCTCCCATCGTGTTAATAAAGTTCGCTAGATCAACAACCTCTGGTTCACGTGCTGCATTTTCAATAATGGTAACGCCATCGGCCAGCGATGCAGCCATCATCAGATTCTCGGTACCCGTTACCGTCACAATATCCATTACCAGACGCGCGCCAGTAAGCCGATTTGCTTTAGCGTGAATATAACCATTACTAACTTCTATTTCAGCGCCCATTTCCTGCAGACCCTTAATATGCAGGTCAACCGGTCGAGAACCAATAGCACAGCCACCGGGTAAAGAGACCTCAGCCTGACCGAAACGTGATAACAAAGGCCCCAGAACCAGAATGGAGGAACGCATGGTTTTTACCATATGGTAGGGGGCGGTATAGTTTTTAATGGTGGAAACATCGACTTCCACACTGAGTTTCTCATCAATACTAACCATCACTCCCATGCAACCAAGCAGTTCAACCGTGGTGGTTACATCATGCAGATGCGGAACATTTTCAATCACTGCCGGGCTTTCGGATAACAGCGTGGCAGCAAGAATAGGTAATACCGCATTTTTTGCACCCGATATCCGGATATCCCCTTCAAGTCGGATGCCACCATTAATCATCAGTTTATTCATACAGAAAAAATCTCTTAAAAATAGTATTATTCTGGAAGCAGGAAGTACCCGTTGGCACGCATGGTCACGGGCAGGCAACGTGTCCCTACATCAGTGTATTAACATGACATCCAGCAGTCCATCTACTCCGTGGGCGCGGGCAATGATTTCCATCTGCTGCGGCATATCCCTGATTTGCATTTTCCGCTTAACCAATAAACCCATACGGTTTACTTCCAGCAGCATCGCAACACTGGCACTGTCTCCATAGGTAACTTTACTCAGGTCCAGTTCAAACTGTTTATCCAGTGTAGCGCCACGTATGTCCTTCATCATCGTGCGAACCAGTAGCGGAACCGTGGCAAAATTCAGTTTCCCCTGCAGTTGAAAACAGCGGTTATCAACCAGCGTAACGCTTGCCTGTGATGCGTTCTCCCTTTTTTTCATCATTGAAAGGGATAAAACCGGAATGAAATAATAAACGGAAACATAATTAACTGCTACTTTTCGGCATTTAACTGGCCATCTTTCTCATGCAGGTATTTCAGCAGACCATCAATACCACTTTCCCGAACCTGCTGGGTAAAGGTACCACGGTAGCTGGTAACCAGACTGATACCATCAACACTAATGTCATAAACTTTCCATACATTATCTTTTTTTCGCATACGATAGGACAGCGGAACTGGCGGACCGCCGGGTTGAATAACTTCAGCTCTTACCGATATTATTGTTGTTTCTTTTGTAATATTTACCGGAAAAAACTTAATTTTCCGGTCTTTAAATTGAAGCAGGGACTTGCTGTATGTTCGCACCAGGAGATTTCTGAATGCTTTAACAAAAGCTATCTTTTGTTGCCGGGTTGCTATCCGCCAGTTTTTCCCTAATGCCAGCTTCGCCATAGTGATATCATCAAGGTTTGGCAGAATATATTTATCGACAATTTCATAAACCCGATCAGGGTTGTGTTTTAGCTCTTGTTGTTCATCAACCAGAATTTTAATAACCTGTTCCGATGTACGTTTCAATAATGCCACAGGTGATTCAGTATCTACCGCATAAGCATTACCACAATAAATCACAGCAACCACAGTAAAAACAGTTAGTTGCCGTAGTATAGATTTCATTTTTTGCATAGTTCCTTACCTTAGCCAGACCTATTTATTCTTGCCTTCACCAGACTTGCCATAAAGAAACTGGCCTATTATCTGTTCAAGGACAATAGCCGACTGCGTCAGTTCAATGCTATCTCCCTGTTTCAGATATTTATCATCTGCACCCGGAGCAAACCCAATATACTGTTCCCCCAGTAACCCGGAGGTCAATACACTGGCTGCCGTATCTAGCGGAAATTTATTATATTTTGAATTTATCTTCATATGTACCACGGCTTCATAGCTATTACTATCGTAGCCAATTGCCGTTACACGGCCAACCACAACCCCACTGGCAGAAACCGGAGCGCGCACTTTCAGGCCACCGATATTGTCGAAACTCGCGGTTAACTCATAACCTTTATGGTCACTATAGGTGCTCATATTACTGACATTCATCGCCAGCATAAAGAAGGCGGCAATAGCAGCCGCCACAAACAGGCCTACCATAATTTCAAATTTTCGTGTACTCATTACTTATTCTCGTGTCATCAAATACAACAACTTCTCAGTTTCCATTAATTACTACTAAACATAATTGCCGTTAGCACAAAATCCAGAAACAGAATAGCCAGTGAACTATGTACAACAGTGCGAGTTGTCGCCTGTCCCAGACCTTCCGAAGTAGGCACGCAGTCATAGCCTTCAAAAACCGCAATCCAGGTGACAACCACCCCGAAAATACAACTTTTTATAATGCCATTATAAATATCCAGATACAAATCCACTTTGGCCTGAGCCTGCGACCAGAATACACCATAATCCAGACCCAATAAGCCGACAGCAACCATATAGGCACCCAGCATACCCATCGCGCTGAATATTATTGCCAGCATAGGCATGGATAACATCCCGGCAAAAAAGCGCGGGGCAATTACCCGTTGCATCGGATTAACTGCCATCATTTCCATTCCCGAAAGCTGATCCGTTGCTTTCATCAGGCCGATTTCAGCTGTTAATGCCGAACCGGCACGGCCAGCAAACAAAAGCGCAGTAACCACTGGCCCCAGCTCACGTAATAATGACAATGCCACCATAACGCCTACCGAATTCTCTGCACCAAAATCCACCAGTACGTAATACGATTGCAGCGCCATCACCATGCCCACAAATAAACCGGCAACCACAATAATAATTAATGTCCGCACCCCTACCGAGTACATCTGTTGAATCAGCAGATTCGGGCGCACCAGTACGCTGAAACTGCTGAACAGTACCCGAACAAAGAAGACACTACCGCGCCCCAGACGCTGGAAGAACGAAAGCGTCGTATACCCAATTTTCTGTAAAAAATTCAGCAACATTATGACCCGGCCAAATGATAAAGATCATCCAGCAAGTCCTGCGCAGGATAATGAAACGGAACCGGACCATCGGGCAGACCATCAATAAACTGCCTTGTCCATGTCGATGTGCTACTAGCCAACGCATCCGGCGTGCCACTTTCAACCACCTTACCCGCTGAAATAATATGTACATAATCAGCAATTGACAGTGTTTCCGGGACATCATGCGACACCACAATGCTACAGATATCCAGCGCTGAGTTTAATTCACGGATCAGGCGCACCAGCACCCCCATGGAAATAGGATCCTGCCCGGTAAATGGCTCATCATACATAATCATCATCGGGTCCAGAGCCATTGCTCTTGCCAGGGCCACACGTCTGGCCATACCACCGGATAGCTCGGACGGCATTAACTGTGCGGCTCCCCGTAAGCCAACCGCATTCAGCTTCATCAGGACTAATTCACGGATCATGGTTTCACTTAACGCAGTATGTTCCCTTACCGGATAAGCTACATTTTCAAACACACTCAGGTCGGTAAGCAACGCGCCGGACTGAAATAACATCCCCATGCGTTTGCGCAAAGCATATAATTCGCGGGTTTTAAGACGATGAACCGGTAAACCGTTAACAGTAACTTCACCGGAGTCGGGAATTAACTGCCCGCCGATAAGTTTAAGCAGAGTGGTTTTTCCCGTACCACTAGGGCCCATTATCGCAGTAATACCCTGACGCGGAATATCCAGTGTCAGGCCATTAAAAATATTATGTTCACCGTGGCTAAAATGCAGATCTGAGATCTTAACCAGAATATCACTATGCAAAAAACCAGCCCCTGAAGTTATTAATAAATTTTGCGGATTCTATCATCTGAACAGACACGGGCGTAAGTAATATATTTTAAGTAATATATTTAAATCCGCATACAAACCCCGCAGTTATTATCCGGGTGTTCTCCACCCTTGCGCAGCAACCCGGTAAACAGAGGTTCCCTAAACCTACTGCATAGCGTAATCTTCGCATTTTACTGTAACTGTAACAAAGGTACCATGCTATCAGATTGTATCGCTATCATCGGTGGTTTTATCCTGCTTATCTGGAGCGCCGACCGGTTTATCTGTGGTGCGGTGGCCACCGCACGTAATTTTAATGTTCCCCCTCTCATTATCGGTCTGACCATTGTTGGTTTCGGCACCTCAGTACCGGAAATTATGGTTGCCATTTTTGCCGCATACGATGGCAGCCCGGCAATGGCCATCGGCAATGCGATTGGTTCCAATATTACCAATATTACTCTGGTGCTGGGGGTTGCCGCCCTGATTGCGCCGCTGGATGTCCATTCACGCATTATTAAAAGAGAACTTCCTGTATTACTTGGTGCCATGCTGCTGGCTCTAATACTGATGCAAGATATGACATTAAGCCGTTTTGATGGTTTTATTCTACTCAGTATGCTGTTTTTACTGATGTGGTGGATGACTCGCGAAGGCATTCAAAATCCTACAGAAGATATGCTGTCAGAAGAAATTATGGGTGAACCACCAAAACCCATGTCTACCCCCACCGCCCTGTTCTGGCTCATAGGCGGCCTGATTTTACTAACAATCAGTTCTAAAATACTGGTCTGGGGTGCGGTAAATATTGCGGTTGCCTTTGGCATCAGCGATCTGGCTATCGGCCTGACAATTATTGCCGTTGGTACCAGCCTGCCAGAACTGGCAACCTCGATTACCGGTTCACTAAGAAAAGAACACGATATTGTCATTGGCAATGTCGTTGGTTCAAACCTGTTCAATACACTGGGTGTTCTGGCAGTACCCGGTATAATCGCACCGTCCAGACTGGCACATGGCATTATGCAGCGTGATATGCCCATTTTATTTATCCTCACCATTGCACTGTTTATCATGGCCTATGGCTTTCGTGGCCCTGGCCGTATTAATCGCATTGAAGGTGGTATCCTGCTCGCCGCTTTTATCGGTTACCAGTGCCTGTTATTTTTTACTGTAATAAAATAGACCCTATGATAAAAAACACTTCACCCTCCATTAACGAGAACAACCGATGACTACCGACAAGAACCAGTACTCTGTTCCTGCCGGAGTATTCAGTAAGGACGATTACCTGCGTCTTGGTAGGCAAGTTATTGATATTGAACACAATGAAGTGGCAGCATTACGTTCGCGGATTAATGAAGATTTTGCGCACGCCTGCAACATTATACTGGCTTGCGAAGGCCGGATCGTAGTAACCGGCATGGGTAAATCCGGTCATATTGGCGGTAAAATAGCCGCTACGCTGGCCAGCACCGGTACGCCAGCTTTTTTTGTTCACCCCGGCGAAGCCAGTCATGGTGACCTTGGTATGATCACCCGCAAAGATGTTGTACTGGCTTTATCCAACTCTGGCAACACAGCTGAAATAACGATTATCATTCCGGTGCTAAAACGTTTTGGCGTACCGCTGATCAGTATGACCGGAGACCCCGCCTCAACACTGGCTATCCAGGCGGATGTTAATCTGGATGTTAGCGTCTCCAAAGAAGCCTGCCCGCATGATCTTGCCCCCACATCCAGCACAACGGTTGCCCTGGTAATGGGCGATGCACTAGCTGTTACCCTGTTACAGGCAAAAGGCTTTACTGCCGACGATTTTGCCTTATCCCACCCCGGTGGCAGCCTGGGCAGACGCTTATTACTGCATGTTGCCGATATTATGCATCAACATGAACACGTTCCGCAGGTAAATAAAAATGCGACCGTATCACAGGCTCTGCTGGAAATGAGCAAGAAAGGTCTGGGAATGACCGCCATTGTCGATAGTGATAATAAAGTTATCGGTATCTATACTGATGGTGATTTACGCCGTTCACTGGATAATGATATCGACGTACGTACCACCCTGGTAGAAGAGGTTATGACAGCTAACTGCCGCACAACTACCGCAGATACACTGGCAGCAAGCGCTGTAAAGATAATAGAAGATCGCGGCATCAACGGACTACTGGTTACAGACGAGAACAATATTCTGATTGGTGCCTTTAATATGCACGATGTATTACGCGCCGGAATTATCTAAAAGACTATTATTATGCAGGACATTATCGAAAAAGCAAAAAATATTAAGCTGGTCATTTTTGATATAGATGGCGTGATGACCGACGGCAGCCTGTTTTTTGGGGATAACGGCGAAGAATATAAAGCCTTTAATTCATTGGACGGCCACGGACTGCGCATGTTGCAGGAATGCGGGGTAAAAGTAGCCATCATCACCGGGCGCAAATCAAATGTTGTGGCGCACCGTATGGCCGACCTTGGTGTCACCCTGCTGTATCAGGGCTACCGGGATAAAACACCAGCATTTGAGGCCCTGCTCGAAGAAGTTAATCTCAGTACCAGCCAGATTGCTTATGTAGGTGATGATGTTGTTGACCTGCCAATTATGTCACGACTCGATTTTGCCATTGCCGTACAGAATGCACATCCCTTTGTAAAACAACATGCACACTGGACCACCGAGCACTGTGGCGGTCATGGTGCAGTCCGTGATGTTTGTGAATTTATCCTCGAAGCCAAAGGCCTGCTTGCTGACAAGCTGCACAGCTATCTATACCGGGGCTGAATGCCTTTGTACTTATGAAGACATTTTTCGGTCTGAGCATTTTTATTATTGTCGCCATCATTGCATGGTGGTCGGTTTCAGAAAAAACCAGACAGGACAAAAAACTACAGAGCGTTACCAACCAGCCATATCTACAGGCATTTATGAACAACTTTAAACTTACCTCAATAGATATAAGCGGAAAAACAGACTATACACTGACCGGCACCCGCCTTGAGCGCTACAATAATTCAGATAACGCTAATCTTACGCAGCCAGTATTTAACCTTCTACAAACCGGTAATCAATGGCGAATTACTGCCGACACAGCTATTATCAATCAGCAAAATACCCTGATTACCCTGCAGGACAATGTTGTAATGCAGCAGAAAAACACACCACAGACAATAAAAGTAACCAGTCAGCGGATGCAGATTAATACCGGAAAACAAATTATTCGTACCCGCGACCCGGTGCAGATTACACAGGGACTCTCAACCGTACATTCTATTGGG
Source organism: uncultured Thiotrichaceae bacterium (assembly GCA_964466455.1). Lineage (GTDB taxonomy): Bacteria > Pseudomonadota > Gammaproteobacteria > SZUA-229 > SZUA-229 > S010-25. The sequence continues at coordinate 20,099 of CAYXNL010000002.1, read as the reverse complement.
ATGATTTTTTACAACCGCAAACATATACTGGAGCTACAATCGAAGGTGAACGGTTATTATGTCGTCAATCCATCTCCGGAAAATAAAGTCCGCCAGAAATAATGAATAAAATAATGAATAAAGCAGCCAGAAATAGCGCAACACACCCCAGCCAGCCAGTGTTTCGACTGCTACTAACTTTTTTTCTTGTACTACTGGCAGGTGCTAACGCAGCAGCAGCGGAAAAAACACCACCCGCTGAAAAAATTTATATTAACGCCGATCATCTGCGGCTAAATACTGAAACCGGCGATAGTACTTATAACGGCCATGTTACTGTCCGCCAGGGCCAACGGATTCTCACTGGTGACACGGTGATCGTCATCCAGCAGAACAATCAGGTAGAGCGTATTCAAGTCCATGGCAAACCGGCAACCTATACACACGTTACCGATAAAAATGAAACCATACACGCCACCAGTAAACAGATGGTCTACACTACCGCTAATCATCTTCTGGTATTAACCGGTAATGCCAGGTTAAGTCAGCCTACGCATACCGTTAAAAGCCAGAAAATCGTGTATGATACTGTACGTAAAATTGTAATAGCCGGCAGCCAGAAACAGGGCAGTAATATACCAGTGGCACCGGGTGATCGCGTCAATATCATATTGATTCCGAAAACAGAACCACTGACCCGGCCACCCCGGAAAAATTCCAGCAGACATAAATAGCACCCTAATAATCACACAATAACCGCTTGCCCTACTTAAATAAACACAGGGTGAGATGAGAATCTGGATAAGTAATTTGTCAAAACTAAGCGCTCACAACCTGGTCAAAGCTTATAAGTCACGTAACGTTGTTAACGATGTTTCCCTCGAAGTGAGTAGCGGTGAGGTAGTGGGACTGCTCGGTCCGAATGGCGCTGGTAAGACCACCAGTTTTTATATGATGGTAGGGCTGATAATGGCAGATAAAGGCAGTATCTATCTTAACCAGAATGATATTACCCGCCTGCCCATGCATGCCCGGGCACAGCGTGGCATAGGATATTTACCTCAGGAAGCTTCCGTTTTTCGCAAACTCACTGTCGAAGAAAATATTCTTGCGGTACTGGAAGTTAAAAAAGAGCTTGATAAAAAACAGCGAACTCAGCAACTCGAATCACTGCTTGATGACCTGCAAATTAGTCATATTCGTAATAATACCGGCATGAGCCTGTCCGGGGGTGAACGCAGACGGGTAGAAATTGCCCGTGCACTGGCGACCCGCCCCGCCTTTATCCTGCTCGACGAACCCTTTGCCGGTGTCGATCCTATCTCGGTGATTGAAATTCAGAAAATCGTCACCCATTTGATCGAACGCAATATAGGTGTACTGATTACCGACCATAATGTACGGGAAACCCTTGGCATCTGTAACCGGGCTTATATATTAAGTAATGGCAAAATCATCGCCCAGGGACAGCCAGATGAAGTTCTTTCTAACCAGGAAGTGCGCGATGTTTACCTTGGTCGTGATTTTCGACTATAAATAAGGATAAGTTTCGAGTAAATTAAACCAATGGAGACTCAGGTATTAAACACAATGACATTGCACCCCCTAACGCATATCCGGTTCTACCTGTATGCCATACCCCTGAATCTATGGAATGTAAGTAACGCATGAAGCCATCACTTCAGATAAAACTTAGTCAGAGCCTTACCATGACACCACAGTTGCAACAGGCAATTCGTCTGTTACAACTATCAACCATTGAATTACAGGCCGAAATCCAGCAGGCACTGGAAGAAAACCCAATGCTGGAGCAGGATGAAGAGCTGTACCAGAACAGTGTTGAAGACAGGCTTGATAATACCAATGCAGACAAAAGCGGTAGTGATAGTATGGATGATGCGTCAACCCAGACGGATGACCCACACCTTGATATGGAAAATAATCAGTCATTACCGGAAGACCTGACGGTAGATGCTAACTGGGAAGACACCTACGATATCTCCACAGCCACCCCATCATCAAATAACGCAACTGATGGTAATAGCAACGATTTTCTTGAAAACCAGAGCATTGAGGGGAACACCCTGTATGAACACCTGCTCTGGCAGTTGCAGAACTCACAGGTCAGTGATACCGACATGGTGATCGCTATTGCTATCATTGATGCGATCAATGATGATGGTTATCTTACTGAATCGGTTGAAGATATCCATCAGAGCCTAATTGACGAACTGGATATTGAAGAAGACGAAGTAGAAGCGGTATTACACCGTATTCAACATTTTGATCCCATTGGTATTGCTGCCCGTAATTTACGTGAATGTCTGTTATTACAAATTGAGCAATTCGATGAAAAAACCGAAGGGCTGGATGACGCACAAACCATTATCAGCCATCATCTGGATTTACTTGGCAGCCACGATTATGCCCGCCTGCAAAAAAAAATACACTGTGATGAAAATCAGCTACAACAGCTAGTTACCTTTATTCAAACGCTAAACCCAAAACCAGGTGCCAGTATTTCCAGCAGCAAAGCACAGTATGTTATTCCCGATATATTTGTCCATAAGATTAATGGGAACTGGCGCGTTAGCCTTAATCCGGAAGCGGCCCCAAAGTTAAAAATCAACCAGCTATACGAAGGTCATCTAAAAAATGCCGGTCGTGGACAGGACACCGTCTATTTACGCAACAGCCTGCAGGAAGCCCGCTGGTTCCTGAAAAGCCTGCAAAGTCGTAGCGATACACTGCAACGAGTTGGCGAAGCGATTGTCAAACGTCAACGACTGTTTCTTGAATATGGCGATGAAGGCATGAAACCCATGGTGTTACGCGACATCGCCGAAGAGCTGGAAATGCACGAATCGACCATTTCACGTGTTACCACAAACAAATATATGCACACGCCCAATGGTATTTATGAATTTAAATTTTTCTTTTCCAGCCATGTCAGCACAGCCGATGGCGGGGAATGCTCCGCCACTGCCATACGCTCTATGGTAAAAAAACTAATTGAAAGTGAAAACCCTAAAAAACCGATGAGTGATAATAAAATTTCATCTTTTTTGGTCAAGGAAGGTATTAATATCGCCCGCCGGACTGTGGCAAAATACAGAGAATCTATGATGATACCGCCTTCAAATGAACGTAAACGGCTTTCCTAGAAAGCTGGTATATTTACCATAAACAGAAAGCGATATTTCTGGATATCCTTAATAAACTACGGAGAACCTGTTATGCAAATTAATCTAAGTGGTCACCACGTTGAAATTACCGACGCAATAAGAAACTATGTTAATGAGAAACTATCCCGACTGGAAAAGCATTTTGACAAAGTGGGTAATATCAATGTCATTCTCACTGTGGAAAATGTCCGCCATCGGGCGGAAGCAACACTACATGTGAGTGGCCACGATATATTTGCAGATGCAACCGATACGGATGAAAATATGTATGCAGCCATTGACGCACTTGCTGACAAACTCGACCGCCAGGTAAAGAAATATAAGGAAAAAGTAACCAATCATCTACACAATAAACACAGTAGTGATTATCCGGTAGAAGAAATATAAATAAATCCTGTTATTAACCAGCAACTTATAGATAAACAGATGAACTTATCCAGCCTGATTTTCCCCGATGCAGTCATCTGTAATATTGAAGTTAACAGTAAAAAACGTGTGTTGGAAGTGATGGCAGAACTGCTATCACTGAATATTGTTGAGGAAAAGCAGAAAAAAAATGCTAATCATATCTTTCACCTGCTTATTGAAAGAGAAAAGCTTGGTTCAACTGGCATGGGTCAGGGCGTTGCCCTGCCCCATGCCAGAACCGACCTGACCCCTCAGGCAATCGGTGCCTTTATCAAGTTAAAACAGGCGATTGATTTTGACAGCCCGGATAAAAAACCAACCGATTTAATCTTCGGGCTAATGGTTCCAGAACGCTGCACTGAACAACATCTACAGATACTCGCCCATCTTGCTTCTCTATTCAGCGATACAGGATTGTGCAATGCCCTGCGCAATGCAAACACGGCAGATGAATGCTATAGTATTCTCACTCGCAATTCACTCAGTAACCTGCAGGCTTCATAATGGCTACTTTATGAAAGAAATCCTCTCCGCAGAATCTATTATCGTTAATCTTGCCAGCAAGATAGATCTGCAATGGATAGCGGGCGCAGAAGATCCGGGTCTGCCGCTGCATGAGGTTAATGCAACCGAACACGCCACCTTAATTGGTCACCTGAATCTGATTCATAAAAATATTATTCAGGTAATCGGTACAACCGAATGTGACTACCTGCAGGGTCTGGAAGACACATACCGGAAAAATACGCTTACTCAGATCTTTTCCGGAGAAACCGTCGCCGTCATTCTTGCCGACGGTCTACCCGTACCTGATATCCTGTCAAATTTCGCTAACGCATCTAACATCCCGCTGCTCAATACAAAAGCGCCGAGTGACGAAGTCGTTGATACCGCCCGCTATTTTTTAAATGCCATGTTTTCAAAAAAAGAAATTATTCACGGTGTTTTTATGGAAGTCATGGGGATAGGCGTTCTGGTCACCGGACAAAGCAGTGTTGGTAAAAGCGAACTGGCGCTGGAACTGATAACCCGCGGCCATCGACTGATTGCTGATGACGCCCCCGAATTTACCGTTATCGGCCCGGATATTCTTAATGGGAAAAGTCCTGGCATTCTCAGAGACTTCCTCGAAGTACGTGGCCTGGGGGTATTAAATATACGTGAAATGTACGGTGAAAACGCATTAAAACTACATAAGAACCTGCGCCTGATCCTGCACCTTGAACGCATGAGTATAAAAGACCGAAGTAATATGGATCGTCTGCAGGGGCATACCCGGCACCGCACCATTCTGGGTATTGATACCCCCGAAACACTGCTACCGGTTGCACCGGGTCGGAACCTGGCTGTTCTGGCTGAAGCTGCGGTTCATAACTATATTTTGCATGCCAGCGGTCGCAATGCCGGTCAGCAGTTAATTGATCTGCAACAACAGGCAATAGAAAACACCCGCGCTGACATACAAACATCCTCCTGACCTGTCCGATATATTCCCCACCGATGATCACCGCTATATATCTAACAATCCTGCTGTGTACGAATCAGCAGGTAGAATTCAAGACAATGATTCGTTAGTATTCCACCATGAAACTTATAATCATCAGTGGTTTATCAGGTTCAGGAAAAACGGTTGCCTTACACACACTCGAAGACGAAGATTATTACTGTGTAGATAATCTGCCACTTGGTCTGTTGCCTGATTTTGTCAGCCAGTTATTAACCCAGAAAATACGCTTATACGAAAATATTGCTGTAGGTATTGATGCGCGCAGCCACGCCGAAGATCTACGAGAATTCAGACAAATTATAAAAAAAGTAAAGCACCATGATATTGAAATTGAAATTATTTATATCCAGGCTGACCGTGAAACATTAATCAAACGCTTCAGTGATACCCGGCGAAAACATCCACTGACGCGAAAAGGACTACCCCTGTCCGAAGCCATAGAAATTGAACGCAATCTACTGAAAGAGGTTTCACTGTCTGCCGACCTGTACATTGATACCACTTTCACTAATGTTCATCAGTTACGTGACCATATCAAAGACCTCGTTGCTCATCGTGAAAATGCCGGCATGGCAATTCTGTTTCAGTCATTTGGCTTTAAAAATGGTGCGCCCATCGATTCCGATTTTGTTTTTGATGTCCGCTGTCTGCCTAATCCACACTGGATCCCAGAGCTACGCCACCTCACCGGTCAAGATCAGGAAGTCATTGCATTTCTGCAGGCACAGGAGGATGTGCAGGAAATGCTGAACTATATTCGTGACTACCTTCATTTTCTGATTCCTAAATTTGCCCGGCAAAATCGTTATTACCTGACCGTTTCCATTGGTTGCACCGGCGGCCAACACCGTTCGGTATATATCGCTGAACAATTACATGATGATTTTAAAGCGATACTGTCCAATGTTTCCCTGCACCACCGAGAATTAGCTTAACCATAATGAATGTTGCATTATATTTCATCACCCACGAAGGCATTGTCTCACAGCTACTGAAAGTCGCCTGCTCCATTGTACGCAAACCGGTAGAAAATATTGCCTATATGGAAATTCCGCTAGATGCTGACGTTGAAAGCTATACCCGTCAGTCTGTAAAAGCCATTTCACAACTCGATACCGCTTCCGGGCTGATCATCATTACCGATATTTATGGTGCCACACCCTCGAACATCGCCCAGACACTTACGGATGAATTTCAGGCAACCTTAATTAGCGGTTTAAATTTACCCATGCTGCTGCGTCTGCTAAATTACCGTAATGAAAAACTTCCTCAATTAATTACAAAAGCAATGACAGGTGGAAAAAGTGGCATACAACAATACTAACGGGAAGAAAATATGACTTGCAGCCGTACTCTGGAAATTGTCAACAAACTCGGTTTACATGCACGCGCAGCAGCACAGCTGGTGCAGACCGCTTCATCTTTTCAGTCTCATATTGAAATTGAAAAAAACCATCGTCGGGTCAATGGAAAAAGCATTATGGGAGTAATGATGCTGGCCGCAGCAAAAGGTAGTGAAATTACACTTTACGCGGAAGGCAATGATGCAGAGAAAAGCATTGAAGCTCTTGTTACCCTGATAAACAATCGGTTTAATGAGGAGGAATAATGCGGACCACACGGAGGAAATACCGATTATTTGCAGGCAATAAAAAGCCAGCGTGTAGTATTTTAAAACAACAGACTTGCTAAAATTCAGGTTAAAGAGTATTCATTTGAGTATATATATAAGCGGATTAGGTGTTTCAAAAGGCATAACCACCGGGCGTGCCTATATCATTGCGCGCGAACAGATTAATGTCACACAAAAAACACTCGACAAGTCACAGATTAATGCCGAAATAGCCCGCTTTAAAAAAGCATTGACCAATGCCAGTCGGCAACTACATGCTATCAAAAAACAGATATCCAGTAATACACCGGAAGATATTGTTGTCTTCATCGATACCCACCTGCTGATGCTGGAAGATCCGGCCTTCAACGAAGGAACCATTGCCAATATCAGGCAAAACTCATGCAATGCTGAATGGGCCTTACATCTACAGTCCGAACGCCTGATACAGGTCTTCGATGAGATGGAAGACCCTTATCTAAAAACTCGTAAGGATGATGTTCTGCATGTTGTTAACCGCATTCAGAAGTGCCTGGTTGAAAATGACTACAATATTAGCCAACCGCATAAAACAGACGAACTAAAAGGTAAGATTATCGTTGCTGACGACCTGACACCGGCTGATACCATTATGTTTCAGCATCAGCGGATTGCCGGGTTTATTACTGAATATGGTGGTCCCCTGTCCCACACTGCTATTCTGGCAAGGAACCTGGGGATCCCCGCAATCGTTGGCCTGCACCACGCCCGGCAATTAATTCATCAGGATGAAGAAATCATCATGGATGGCTCCAAAGGTGTGGTAATCAACACCCCTGATGAGGCATCACTTAAACACTATAAGCGCCTGCGCCGCAATCAACTTACACAGCGTAAACTGCTCAATAACCTGGCTGGCAAGCCAGCAACAACACTGGATAAAGTTAATGTTACCCTGCATGGAAATATCGACCGACCGAGTGATATTAAGATCATTAAAAAATATGATGATACCGGGGTCGGACTTTACCGTACAGAAATGCTGTTTATTGAACTCAATACATGGCCTGATGAAAACACCCATTTTAAAACCTACAGGCGCGCGGTTACCGCACTGAAAGGGAAACCGATTACTATTCGCACCATGGATTTAGGTGCTGACAAGGAAATTCAGGACACCATTAATCAGGGTCCTATGGCACACAACCCGGCCATGGGTCTGCGTGCCATCCGTCGCTGTCTGAAAGAACCACAGGCCTTTTTACCACAGATACTGGCTATATTGCGCGTTTCGGCACTGGGCCCGGTGCGACTGATGATTCCTATGTTAACCAATGTTGAAGAAATCCATCAGACACTGAACCTGATTGATGAAGCAAAAACCATCCTCAAACAACGCAAACAGGCTTTTGATAAAAATATGCCCATCGGTGCAATGATAGAAGTACCCGCTGCCGCCCTGTCTATTGATGCCTTTGCCAGACATATGGATTTTCTCTCCATTGGTACTAACGATCTAATCCAGTACACATTAGCAATCGACCGCATTGATGAGGAAGTTAATTATCTTTATAACCCATTAAATCCAGCGGTTCTAAAGCTTATTCAACTAGTCATTCAGGCAGGTGACAAAGCAAATATTCCTGTTTCCATGTGCGGTGAAATGGCCAGTGACACCCAATATACACGACTGCTTCTGGGTATGGGACTGAAATACTTCAGTGTACAGGCAAATTCCCTGCTGGAAATAAAAAACATTATTCTACAAAGTAATGTAAAGACATTAAAACAGAAAACCAGCACTATTCTAACCTTGTATGAAGATACAGAAATTGAGAAGTTTAACAGTCAATTAAATATCAGCCACTGATTATCCAGCCTTTATCTGCCATAATTACTAACAGGATGGATGAAAAGGATACTTATTGTTCAAGACCGTCAGCCGCAGGGATGCGGGTATCGAACTTACATGGAGGTATTCACCGCGTGTTTTGAACAATAAGCATCTTTTTATCCGTTTCAGTAATAAGTCACAACATGCGGATAATGACATGATAGACTCCGCAAAAATAAAATAAACTGATTCAGCGCCGTCATGAAACCCGATCGCTCACAAAAAACCGAAATACAACTTCAGGTGCTAACCCAGGCACTCGATAGCGGTACCATGCAGCATGCGCGCGGCATGCTCAATGAGTTACATCCGGCTGAAATTGCCCACTTGCTTGAATCCCTGCCACACAATGAACGCAATATTATCTGGGAACTGGTCAACCCCGAAAAAGAAGGTGAAGTACTGATTCAACTGGGGGAAGAAATCCGCTCTACCCTGATTAACGGTATGTCCTTAAATGACCTGGTGAGTGCAACTGAGGGCATGGATGTCGATGACCTGGCCGATTTTATTCAGTCATTACCCGATCGTGTTACCACACAGGTAATCACTTCACTTGATACGCAACACCGCGAACGTCTGGAAGCGGTGCTTTCCTATCCGGAAGACTGTGCTGGCGGTATGATGAATACCGACACTATTACGGTACGTACCGAGGTAACACTTGATGTTGTATTGCGCTACCTGCGTCTGCTTGGTGAAATACCGGACAACACCGATAGCCTGTTTGTAACCACACGCAATAATCTTTTTGTCGGCACCCTGCCATTGTCCACTATCCTCACTCACGATCTGGAAATGACCGTTGCTGAAGTTATGAACCGTGATACTGAGGTCATCAAAGCCAGCACACCCAGCAATGAAGTTGCCAAAACTTTCGAGACCCATGACCTGATTTCAGCACCGGTAGTTGATGAAAAAATCAGACTACTGGGGCGTATTACCATTGACGATGTTGTCGATGTTATCCGTGATGAAGCCGATCACTCTGTTCTGGGTATGGCAGGTTTAACCGAGGAAGAGGATTTATTTGCACCCATTATTCCCAGTAGCAAACGCCGCGCTATCTGGCTGGGTATTAATTTACTCACCGCCTTCATGGCATCATGGGTAGTGTCCAATTTCGAACACACCCTGCAAAAAGTTGTTACAGTCGCTGTTTTAATGAATGTCGTTGCCAGCATGGGAGGCATAGCAGGCACCCAGACTCTCACTCTGGTTATTCGTGGTCTGGCGCTGGATCAGATAAGCAAAAGTAATCGCAACTGGTTAATCGGCAAGGAAATTATCGTCGGCCTGCTAAACGGTATCGGCTGGGCGATAGTGATTGCTGCTATTACCATATTCTGGTTCCATAATGTTCATATTGGTATTGTTATTGCGGCAGCTATTATTATTAACCTATGTGTAGCCGCTTTTTCGGGTGTTTTAATTCCAATAGTTATGCAAAAACTGAATATTGACCCGGCCATTGCCGGGGGTGTGGTATTAACCACCATTACTGACAATGTCGGTTTGTTCGTTTTTCTAGGCCTGGCAACCCTGTTTCTGCTATAAATTAATAGTAACCGATTATCTACCGGAATAACTGGCAATCTCGGTAAAATAGACTACAACTGTAGTGTTCCATTTCAAAATGCTCCAAATCCCCCTTACTCATTACTGTGCGGGATTATAATCATGCCATTACCTGTATTACGTGCGTTTATTATCGCACCCCTTGCTTTTTTACTGTTATTTGCCACCGATTTACTGGCTGCTGACAGTGAGAACAGCCCCCCTTCCATCACCCAATCAATATCAACTAGACAGACGGTGGCACTACCACTTCACGGCCATACAATAGCCGACAGGTATTCCTGTAGCCTTTACCGGAATAAACCGGAATATGCGCTACATGGAAGAGGTGATATGAGGATGAAAATGTTAAGTATACTTTTTCTGTTAAGACATAAAGGACAATAATCCGTACCGAATTTACTTCCGGCGGTGTGCCTGCATACGTAACCGCAGAGCATTCAGCTTAATAAAACCGTCCGCATCTTTATGGTCATAGGCACCACCATCATCTTCAAAGGTGGCGATATTTTCGTCAAACAGGGAATCATCCGACCTGCGCCCGACAATATCAACATTCCCTTTGTATAACTTTACCCGTACCACACCATTCACATACCGCTGCGAGGCATCAATCATCTGCTGCATCATTTCACGTTCCGGACTCCACCAGTAACCGTTATAGATTAATTTGGCGTAACGGGGCATCAGCTCATCTTTTAAATGAGCTACTTCACGATCCAGCGTTAACGACTCCATTGCCCGGTGGGCACGTAGCATGATTGTGCCACCCGGTGTTTCATAACAGCCTCGCGATTTCATGCCGATATAACGGTTTTCAACAATATCCAGCCGGCCAATACCATTTTCACTACCGAGGCGGTTTAACTCGGTTAGTACCTGCGCTGGTGTCATCGCCCTGTCATCAATAGCAACAATGTCCCCATGCTGGTAGCTCAGTTCAATATAAGTTGCTTTGTCTGGTGCCCGCTGCGGGGATACTGTCCAGCGCCACATATCCTCCTCCGGCTCTGCCCAGGGATTTTCCAGAATACCGCCCTCATAGGAAATATGCAGCAGATTAGCATCCATCGAATAAGGTGATTTTTTACCTTTGTTAAAATCGACTTCAATACCATGTTTTTGTGCATACGCCATCAGCTTCTCACGTGAGAGCAAGTCCCATTCCCGCCAGGGGGCAATCACCTGTACTCCCGGTTTCAGGGCATACGCTCCCAGCTCGAAACGGATCTGATCATTGCCTTTTCCGGTTGCACCGTGAGAAATGGCATCAGCATTGGTTTCATTCGCTATTTCAACCATACGTTTAGCAATCAGCGGGCGCGCAATGGACGTACCGAGCAAGTACTCACCCTCATAGATAGTGTTGGCACGAAACATCGGATAGACATAATCACCGACAAACTCTTCGACAAGATTATCTATATAAATTTCTTTTACGCCCAGCGCTTCAGCCTTACCGCGCACCGGTTCCACTTCTTCACCCTGACCAATATCTGCGGTAAAGGTCACTACCTCACAGTGGTATTCATCCTGCAACCATTTCAGAATAACAGAGGTATCAAGCCCTCCTGAATAAGCAAGAACGGCTTTTTTAATTTGTGGTTTTACAGACATAACAGAGTTCCGGTTGTGTATCTAAAAATTAAGAGAGCAATTATACTTAAAAAAAACCGAACAACTGAAAACATTTCATCATTTCATGCTTCTAACGGATACTATTCGACTAAATAAACATTAACTTTTATAATGCATGCTGTTTAAGTGGAAAGGAACGTTAGTATTTCCCACCGCTTACCTTAAAATATTAAAACTTCTTTTAAAATCGTATTGAGATTGACCCTATTTATGCGACTTTGACTGAACGTGCGAGATTTAGATGACAGACCAACACGATATTGACCCCATTGAAACCAGGGAATGGCTGGATGCACTGAGTGCAGTACTGGAAAATGAAGGCGTAGAACGCGCTCACTTTCTGCTTGAGCAACTAATTGATAATGCTCGTCGTAATGGTGCCACACTGCCCTTTACCAATAACACAGCCTACCTCAATACCATCCCTCCCTATCTTGAACAGCGGACACCGGGTGATGCTGAACTGGAATACAGAATTCGCTCCTTTATTCGCTGGAATGCAATGGCAATGGTGGTGCGAGCAAACAGGGAATCATCAGAACTAGGGGGGCATATTGCCAGTTTTGCCTCAGCCGCCACACTTTACGATGTTGGTTTCAACCATTTCTTCCATGCTCCAGACAAAAACCATGGCGGTGATCTGATCTTTTTGCAGGGACATTCTGCTCCCGGTATTTATGCCCGCGCTTTTCTGGAAGGCCGATTGAATGAAAGCCACCTGGATAAATTTCGTCAGGAAGTCGATGGTGGAGGCTTATCTTCCTATCCTCATCCCTGGTTAATGCCGGATTTCTGGCAGTTTCCAACGGTTTCCATGGGACTGGGACCGATTATGTCGATCTATCAGGCCCGTTTTATGAAATACCTGCACGATCGTGGTATCGCCAATACGCAACCCCGCAAGGTATGGACTTTCTGCGGAGATGGTGAAATGGACGAACCGGAATCACTGGGTGCTATTTCACTGGGGGGACGTGAAAAACTCGACAACCTGATTTTTGTCATCAACTGTAACCTGCAACGTCTGGATGGGCCGGTTCGCGGTAATGGCAAAATTATTCAGGAGCTGGAATCCGTGTTTCGAGGTGCCGGCTGGAATGTCATTAAAGTTATCTGGGGTTCATACTGGGATCCACTACTGGCCAAAGACAAAGATGGTCTGCTACGCAAACGCATGGAAGAAGTTGTCGATGGCGATTACCAGAACTACAAAGCCAAAGATGGTGCCTATGTACGTAAGCACTTCTTTAATTCACCCGAGTTAAAGGCCATGGTAGCCAGTATGTCAGATGATGATATCTGGCGATTGAACCGTGGTGGCCATGATCCACACAAAGTCTATGCCGCCTATAAAATGGCAGTCGAACACAAGGGACAACCGACAGTTATTCTGACCAAAACAGTAAAAGGCTATGGTATGGGAGAAGCTGGTGAAGGGCAGAACACCACGCATTCACAGAAGAAAATGAATATTGATGCGCTGAGGGCATTCGCCAAACGTTTCAATATCCCCGTAACAGAAGAGCAGATCGAAAACGCGGAATATTATAAACCGGCGGATGACACCGCTGAAATACAGTATATGCAGCAACGCCGCAAAGTGCTGGGTGGCTATTTACCGACCCGTACTCATCTTGCCGCGCCACTGGATGTTCCACCACTTTCCACCTTTAACGCATTGTTACAGGGTTCTGGCGAACGCGAAATGTCAACCACCATGGCATTCGTGCGTATTCTCACCGCACTGGCACGTGATAAAAAAGTCGGCAAAAATATTGTCCCGATCGTTCCCGATGAAGCCCGCACCTTCGGCATGGAGGGTATGTTCCGCCAATTAGGCATCTATTCTTCGGTTGGTCAATTGTACGAACCTCAGGACAAAGCACAGGTCATGTTCTACAAGGAAGATAAAAGTGGTCAGATTCTGGAAGAAGGCATTAATGAAGCCGGTGCCATGTCATCATGGATTGCTGCGGCCACCGCTTACAGTTCGCATGGCGTCAATATGGTGCCATTTTATATTTATTATTCCATGTTCGGTTTCCAGCGTATTGGGGATCTGGCCTGGGCAGCTGGTGACATGCAGGCTCGAGGTTTCCTTATTGGCGGCACTGCCGGTCGTACAACACTGGCCGGTGAAGGCCTGCAACACCAGGATGGTCATGGTCTCCTGACTGCTTCCACTATTCCGAACTGTGTTGCTTATGACCCCTGCTTCGCCTATGAACTGGCCGTGATTATTCATGATGGTATGCAACGCATGGTGAAGGAACAGGAGAATGTGTATTACTATATCACCACCATGAATGAAAATTACACCATGCCCGCCATGCCGGAAGGGGTAGAAGACGGCATTAAAAAAGGAATGTACCGTTACAGTGAAGATAAAACGAAAAAAGGCGAAGCTAAAGCACAGTTATTTGGTAGCGGTACTATTTTACGCGAGGTCATTGCGGCTGCCGAACTACTGAAACAGGATTGGAAAGTCAGCGCAGATGTATGGAGCATTACCAGTTATAATGAACTGGCACGCGAAGCGGTTGACTGCGAGCGCTGGAACATGCTGAACCCCGGTAAAAAAGCCCGAACCTCCTACATTACCCAACAACTGGAAAAATGTGACGGACCGGTTATCGCCTCTTCCGACTATATTCGGGCGGTCAGTAACCAGGTTCGCAAATATGTACCGGCAAATTACACCATATTGGGGACCGATGGTTTCGGTCGTTCCGACACCCGTAAAAATCTACGCCGCCATTTCGAGATAAACCGCTATTATGTTGCCCTGGCAACATTAAAAACACTGGCGGATGAGGGTAAAGTTCCTGCCAGCAGGGTAACCGAAGCAATCAAACGATATGGCATTGACACTAAAAAACCTAACCCTGTTACCGCTTAGGTAATCGGGCAAATACGGCAACATACAGGCATAAACAGCTATGACAGAAATAAAAGAAATTCTGGTTCCTGATATTGGTGACTTTGAAGGCGTTGAAGTTATTGAAATTCTTGTCGCCCCCGGTGACAGTATTCATATTGAAGACCCGCTGGTCTCACTGGAATCGGACAAGGCAGCAATGGAAATTCCTACCGAAGTTGCCGGTACGGTCAGGGCAGTGAAGGTAAAGCTGGGAGAAAAAGTATCACAGGGTGACCCGTTGATAACGCTGGAAGTCAGTGATGCTTCAGCCACAACAGAAGACACACCACCGACAACAAAAACCGAGCCGGAGACCGCCAAACCGGAACCAGCGGCGCTTGAACAGGCAGCCGAACAGAACGTTATACAAAAACCGACAGCCGCCGCAGCGGTGCAACGCCGCCCGACACCTGCGAGCACTATTGATGAAGCCCGTTTCAGCAAGGCACATGCCAGTCCCGCTATACGGAAATTCGCCCGTGAACTGGGGGCTGATCTCGGCCAGATAAACGGCTCCGGTCCCAGTGGACGTATTTTGAAACAGGACGTAAAAGACTGGATCAAACAGACACTGACTACAACTGGCAGTGGCAACACATTAGGCATTGAACCCATGCCGGAAATTGATTTCAGCCAGTTTGGTGAAATACAAACCCTGCCACTGACCAGAATTAACCAGCTTACCGGTAAATTTCTCCACCGTAACTGGGTTAACATTCCCCACGTCACCCAGTTTGACGAAGCTGATATTACTGAGCTGGAAAATTTCCGCAAACAGCTCAATGAGGAAAATAAAAAAGAAGGTACCCGCATTACCGTACTTGCTTTCTTGATGAAAGCACTGGTTTCCGCGCTGAAACAATACCCGCGTTTTAACTCCTCACTGGATCATACCGGTGAAAACATCATTCTGAAAAAATACGTCAATATCGGTGTCGCCATGGATACCCCGGCCGGACTGGTGGTTCCCGTTATTCGTGACTGCGAGCGCAAATCTCTGATTGAACTGGCCACTGAACTGATTGAGACCAGTCAACGCGCCCGTGATAAAAAACTTTCTCCTGGTGATATGCAGGGTGGCTGTATCAGCATATCCAGCCTTGGCGGCATCGGTGGCACTGCGTTCACGCCCATTGTCAATGCACCGGAAGTAGCCATCCTGGGAGTGTCGCGCGCACAGATAAAGCCGGTTTACCAGGATGGTGAATTTGTACCACGTCTGATGCTGCCTCTTTCTTTATCCTATGACCACCGGGTAATTGACGGTGCCAACGGCGCACGTTTTACTGCCTACTTAAGTAAGGTATTGTCAGATACCCGAAGGTTGTTACTGTAACAAGCTGTTATTTACCCGCAGAGATGCCGAGTATTATCGTGTTCAGGAATGGATTTTTTATACTCTCTGCACATCTCTGCGGTAAACCCTTTTTATTTTTTTGAGTAGTCACGTATGAGCAAAATAGTTAACGTAGAAGTTCCCGATATTGGCGACTTTAGTAATGTTGATATCATTGAAGTTCTGGTTAGTGCAGGGGATATCATCGCCCAGGAAGACCCGTTGATTACCCTGGAATCGGACAAAGCCACCATCGAAATTCCCTCACCTTTAGCCGGGACCGTAAAAGAAGTACTGGTTAAGGTGAACGATAAAGTCAGCCAGGGTGGCTCGATTCTAAAACTGGAAATCAGCGAAACCAGTAGTAACGGTGATCTCGCACAAACCGCTACCCCTGATGCAACCGGCAATACGCAAACAATATCTACAACACAGAGTGAGACTGCCCCGACAGCCAATACTGTTCCCGATGGCAGTGATATGCATGCCGAAGTTGTCGTACTCGGCTCCGGACCCGGTGGCTATACCGCTGCTTTTCGTGCTGCCGATTTAGGCAAAAGTGTTATTCTCATTGAGAAATACGATGTTATTGGCGGTGTTTGCCTCAACGTCGGTTGCATTCCTTCCAAAGCACTGTTGCACGCAGCGCAGATTATCAACGAAGCGGCAGACATGGCGCAACACGGTATTGAATTTGGCAAGCCAAAAATTGATATTAAAAAGCTCGCCGGTTTTAAGGACGGGATTATCCATCAGCTTACTGGCGGTCTGACCGGTCTGGCGAAACAGCGCAAGGTGCAGATTGTTACCGGTTATGGTAGTTTCACCTCACCAAAAACCATTGCAGTAAAAACCAGCGCAGGCAGTAAAACCATTTCATTTGATAATGCCATTATTGCTGCTGGCTCATCCGTCTTTACCATACCCGGCTTTCCCTATGACGACCCCCGCCTGATGGATTCTACCGGTGCCCTGGAATTAAAGGACATCCCCAAACGTTTACTGGTTATCGGTGGCGGCATAATCGGGCTGGAAATGGCCACCGTGTATGATGCCCTGGGCTCAAAAGTCTCCGTTGTTGAACTTTCTCCCGGTTTAATTCCCGGCTGTGATGCAGACCTGGTGCGCCCGTTATTGAAACGTGTTAAAGCGCGTTATGAAAATATCTGGCTGAATACAAAAGTCACTACTATTGATGCATTAAAGAAAGGCCTGAAAGTATCGTTTGAGGGCGAAGGCGCGCCACAAAATGATATTTTCGACCGGGTATTGTTGGCGGTAGGACGCATCCCCAACGGCAAGCTGATTGATGCAGATAAAGCGGGTGTTAGTGTTGATGAGCGCGGCTTTATCCGGGTAGATAAGCAACAGAAAACCAATGTTGACCATATCTACGCCATTGGTGATATCGTCGGTCAGCCAATGCTGGCACACAAAGCTACTCACGAAGCTAAAACCGCTGCTGAAGTTATCAGCGGCATGAAGTCTTTTTTCGATGCCAGAACCATTCCTTCCGTAGCCTATACAGACCCGGAAATCGCCTGGATGGGCATTACTGAAGAGCAGGCAAAAACACAGAAAATCTTGTACAAAAAAGGTGTCTTCCCCTGGATGGCCAGTGGTCGTTCACTCAGCATCGGGCGCAACGAAGGCATGACAAAAATTTTGTTTGATAACGAAACACAACGCATAATCGGCTGTGGAATTGTTGGCAGCAATGCCGGTGAACTGATTGCCGAGGCGGTACTGGCACTGGAAATGGGCGCGGATATTGAAGATATCGCACTCACTATACACCCGCATCCAACCCTGTCGGAAACCTTTAACTTTGCCGCCGAAGTCGCTGAAGGCACCATTACAGATTTGTATATTCCCAGAAAATAATCCGCTTTTCTGAAAATAAAACTCATGGATATTGAAAAATACCACCTCAGTAATGAATATATAAGTAATACAGGCCGACAACAATCAGTGACGCAATAATAAATTCACGGGTTATTTTACAGAACTGACATCGACGCACGTGCTAACTCCACCTTTTTCCTGTTATTTTCAGGAACTCTGTTTATCATGGATAACCTTGAATAAGTCGTGAATGAATATCTCGAGTTTAAATACATACTAGGAGCCTGTCCGAGAATAGAGACCTACTGCGACCAGGCGGTTTTTGGCCCGTTTTCCCGACTAAATTTGTTAAATAGTCCTACTATTAGCCTCATTGAGTCGAAAAAACGGACTCAAATCCATCTCCCCTCGCAACGACACTTATTCTCGGACAGACTCCTAGACTAATGGCATAAAAAAACGACTACCAAAAATAATAGCCTCATCCAGAGTAAAAATTTCCCGCCCGCTACTGTCAGCCTGCAACCATTGCTGTGCAATATTTTTATCTTTTAGAAAAATCATTTCAGTACAAAGACTGTCTGCACAACTGCAACCACTCGATGCTGCCTGCCAGTTAATACCAAAATAAATACCACCCGCCTGATTATTGACTACTTTCCCGTCACGTTGAAAAATGCTGACCGGCTTACCGGTTACCGCACACACCGAGTTAATTTCCACTGGGCAATGATACATAGCGTGTATTGACAGGGCATCAAGGGCACACATAGCATTCACCGTATGCCCGTTCAGACTAACACGGTATTCACGTCTGTCCATGGTAAAGGGATAAGCCCCCGTGGGTTCCCCTTCATTATT
Organism: uncultured Thiotrichaceae bacterium; assembly: GCA_964466455.1. Lineage (GTDB taxonomy): Bacteria > Pseudomonadota > Gammaproteobacteria > SZUA-229 > SZUA-229 > S010-25. The sequence goes on along the minus strand of CAYXNL010000002.1, from coordinate 1,357 downwards.
AAAAACAACCAGAGTGCTCACCGCCAGTTCTTCGAGAATCTTTTCATTACCACCAGCCATTTCCAGCATTTTCTGCCTGTTTGGTATGGCTCCGTCATTAACAAAACCGCACAGGGTTAAGCGATGCAACACGATCGCCTCAGTCGACATTTTCTGCTGATTAGCAAAAAGAGGCAAAATTATATTTAACCGATCCACTGCTGCCTGTACATTAGTCATATTATCTTCATTTATATTATGATTTGGCATATTATTACTGAAACAGATAAAAAGGAGATTCAGATGAACGTCATCCTCAAAACAAACATCATATTACTAATAACCGCACTGTCAATAACCGCCTGCGCCAGCTCTCCTACACCAGAACCGGAGCCGGTAAAACAGCTCAACTCGGCACAGTCTCAGCGATTACATGCAAAACAGGCACAGGATGAGCTTTCTAAAGAAACAACGACAGGGTCGCATTGATCGAACGTCTCATAATAAATTAGTCAATTATATAAAATTATAGATACCTGTAAAGTTACGCGGTTTCGGATAATAAGACAATATCGTTATCCCGCTATCACACATGCCCATTATAAACACTTCTTTCTTTAATAATGATGCCTGTCTGGTAGCGCAACAACTACTGGGTAAAATCATTCACAGAAAATATAGGGAACACTGGCTGTCCGCTCGCATCATAGAGACCGAAGCTTATTATCTTGAAGAAAGTGGAAGCCATGCCTCTCTTGGTTATACAAAAAAACGAAAAGCGCTGTTTATGTCAGCTGGCACCATTTATATGTATTATGCGCGAGGCAAGGATTCATTAAACATAAGCTGCAAAGGTAAAGGCAACGCTGTTTTAATAAAATCAGCCTACCCTTTTTCCAATAACGATTCACCGTTGGTTAACATCAATATCATGCAGCAATTGAATCCAACGGTTGCTGGCGATCCACGACCGGTAGAAAAACTCTGTAGCGGTCAAACATTATTATGTAAGGCACTTGATCTGAAAGTTAAAGAATGGGATCAACAGCAATTTGATAAGAAACAATTTTACATTGCAGGCATTAATAAAACGCCAGAAAAAATCATACAGACAACACGACTTGGTATCCCTGCAGGTCGGGATGAACATTTGCCCTATCGTTTTATAGATTATGACTTTGCAAAATTCTGTACTTACAACCCACTGACAAAACGTAATATTGATAAAAATCTGCGCATAATAATCAGGCCGGTTTAGAAAATAAACTACCCCGCCGCAAGCGGACGGGGTAGTTTATCCTGGATATTAAGCAAGATCAAAAACATGAGACGCGAAAGACGCGAAGGATAAAAATAAAAACGAACAAACTCATTTTTT
>CAYXNL010000001.1:69532-83930 GCA_964466455.1 uncultured Thiotrichaceae bacterium | reverse complement strand
TTCTTCCTGGCTGAATTTGGTAACAATGGTATTACCCGTCCGGGTGGTGGTTCGGGCAGTGCAAAAATAACCGATGCCAGTATTACACTGAATCATATTAAAGGAGCTCGTATTCGAATTGGTCAGTTTAAAACACCGGGTGCAGAGGAAGGCTTACAGGCTATTCATGTATTCAATTATATTAATTTCACTAATGTAACAAACGGCCTGCTGCTGGAACGTTTTTTTGATGGCAATGGCTCAGATAAAAATGATCCCAATAAACCTAATGGCCCTGTTAGCGCATTTCGTGATGTTGGTGTTCAGGTATTTGATGCCTTCGATTTCGGTGCATGGGAACACAGTTACGCTGTTATGATCGGCAACGGTAATGGCATTGATCGCGGTGACAATAATAATAACAAAGAACTCTACCTGTACTGGTCATCAGCATTAATTTTTAATGACAGCAAGGGACCGCGTCGCCAGAGTTTAAAAATGTTCGGCTGGTATCAAAATGGTAAACGTACATTGACTAAAGCCGGTGCAGGAACGTATGATCGAACCCGTTCTGGTGTTGGCTTTACCTTCCATAAAGGTAAATATCAGTCCACCTTTGAATACATTAATGCTGATGGTATGATCTTTAACGGCACCGATGGTGCAGCAATTGCTGGTTCAAAAAACAATGCAAACACCGCAACAGCATCCTTTAATATAGAAACAAAAGGGAAAGCAAATGGCTGGTATGGCTCCTTTGGTTACAATATATTACCTGATCTTGAACTGGACTTACGCTATGATACCTATGATCGTATGACTAATGTTGCCAAAAAAGAAAGGCAATTTGATACGACAACACTCGGTGCACAATATTTCTTTAACAAAAAATCGCGTGCAACAATCAACTATGAGTTCAGGGATGCAAAAGCACCTAATCTACCTTCCAGTAGTGGCGCCAACCAGATACTTAGCGGCCTGGATGATCGCTTATCTGTATCAGTGATTACAATTTTTTAGCACAGGGTTAGTAAAACTAAAAAATGACAATAGTTGTAATAGCTGAATTCAGGATATTATACAGTACATGCTTTTGGGGCTCGAAAGAGCCCCTTTTTTAACAGTGAAACCCTGAACAAATACGGATAAAATAAACGCTCGGAATAGATACCCCAACCGGGCTAATAATGTATATCACCTTTATCAGGCAGACAAAGGCAGCACAATGAATAAAAAAAACATATTTATTGTTATCTTTTTAATCCTGCTGGGGTTAATTATTATTCAGATTTCAATCATCATTAAAATATCTAATTCAAATGGTATTATCAAGATAAAAAGCCACTACTCAGTGAATGAAACGATCAACCGGCTAGAAAAAATATTACACAGAAAAGGCATGACGATTTTTATCCGCATTAATCATTCTGCGGGAGCAAAAAAAGCGGGGATAAAATTACGCCCAACTGAGCTATTAATTTTTGGTAACCCAAAGGTTGGCACGCCATTAATGTTATGTTCACAAACTGCCGCACTGGATTTACCACAGAAAGCATTATCCTATAAGGATAAAAAAGGACAGGTTTGGCTTGTCTACAACGATCCGGCTTATATGGCAAAGAGGGATAATATTCGCGGATGTAAGAAACCACTTGATAAAATTACTGCCGCACTGAAAAAATTTACCCGTCTGGCAACTGAATGACAGGAATAATTCCCCACAGCAAGACGGCGGAGTGTTTCTGTTGGAAAATTAAAGCAAGATCAAAAACTTAATCCGCGAAAGACACAAAAGACGGAATAAACCCTGAGCAATTTAAAATAAGCCCTGAAACGGGATAAAAGCAATGCTGTCACCCGGTGAAATATCCTGCCCCTCCGCTACTTCAGCCAGTCCATCCGCCCAGCTTACCGAGCTGAGCACACCTGAACCCTGATGTGGGTATAATGAAGCAACTGGCTCATTATTAACCGTTTCAACATGCACTCTCAGGTATTCCTGCCGACTACTACCCGGCCAGTTAAAATCAGCTATGGCTATTACCTTGCAGGGCTGAACGGTTGACGCACCCTGCATGGTTAAAATTAATGGTCGCGCAAACAGTACCCCGGTTACAAAGACAGAAACCGGATTACCCGGCAAGCCCATAAATAATGCCTGGCTTGAATCATCACGAAAAACTCTACCAAAGGCCACCGGCTTGCCCGGCTTCATCGCAATACGCCACATAAAAAGTTCGCCCAGTTCTTCCAGTGCAAGACGCACATAATCTTCTTCCCCCACCGACACACCACCACTGGTTATGACCAGATCGGCTGCTTCTGCCGCTGTTTTTAACACCCGCAAGGTATCATCCAGTGTATCGGGAACAATGCCAAGATCAATAATTTCAGTATCCAATGCCTGCAAATAACCGGTAATCGTATATTTATTGGAGTTATAAATCTGCCCGGCCTGTAACGTCTGTCCGGGATTTACCAGTTCATCACCGGTAAAAAAGATCGCAACTTTCAGCCGTCTTTTTACTTTTATACTGGCTACGCCAACAGAGGCAAGCAAACCCATTTCCTGCAGACGAATACGTTTTCCACTTTTAAGCACTCTATTACCAGCAGCAATATCCTCTCCTGCGCGGCGAATATTCGTACCTGCCTTAACCTTGCTGTTAATCGTTACTTCATCATCTCCCGCAGTGCATTTTTCCTGCATTACAACCGCATCAGCACCGGGTGGCACTGGTGCTCCGGTAAAAATTCGCGCCGCAGTTCCTTTGCGTAATGGCTCCCCGATACTACCGGCTGGAATTCTTTGCGTAACTGGCAGCACACCCCTTGCTGATACCTCTGCACTGCGAACAGCGTAACCATCCATCGCACTATTATCGTAACCGGGAACATTAATATCTGCATAGATATCTTCTGCAAGAATTCGGCTACAACTATCCTCGATTATAATATTTTCTATTTCCGACACTGCCTCGGCCATAGCAAGAATATGCTCAATGGCTTTGTCAACAGATATCAGGCCAGGTGAAGCACAACAATCAGTAGATATTATTTTTTCTTTATTCATTTTTTCTTTAATCATGTTGACCTGTATACACAATATATTACAGGTATTTTTAAGAACACTCTTCAGGCGATTTATTCTTCAAGTAGCCGTGGCATTAACGCCACAATATTACAGGGCCGGGTAGTACAGTCCAGTTGTGGGGCAATAACTTTATCCCAACCCGTTCTACAGGCACCCGTTGAGCCTGGCAAACAAAAAACAAAGGTACCGTTGGCCACCCCGCCGATACAACGTGAAGCAATGGTTGAGGTTCCAATTTCCTCATAGGAAACCAGGCGGAATAATTCACCTACTCCTTCAATCTCCTTATCGAATAAAGGTCGAATAGCTTCCGGTGTTATATCGCGTCCGGTTAAACCGGTACCCCCGGTACTAATAACGACATCAACGGCAATATCAGCAATCCAGCGTGACACAACAGCACGTAACTGATAACGGTCATCCGCAACAATTTTTCTTTCTACCAGTGTATGACCGGCCGCTGTCAGCCGCTCAACCAGAGCATCTCCCGATGTATCGTTAGCCTCAGTGCGACTGTCTGATACTGTCAGGATAGCAATTTTTACAGGAACTATCTGTTTATCTGTCATAATCTTAATTCTCTCTTATTGGTAGTAATTTATCCGTCATGTTGAATGACTATTGGCAATAGTAAGACAACTTCTACGCCCTGTTTATCCTTACGATTAGTTATATGCAGGCAACCATGGTGAAACCTTGCAATATGGTGCGCAACATACAGACCAATACCCAGATGCGGTATTTCAGTTTTTCCCTCACGCTGTGAAGCCATCCCCTGAAATAAACCATCCAGTTGTTGCTGTCCGATTTCCTTCCCTTCATTTTTTATACGAATAACAAGCTGATTGATTTGATGTAAGTCAAGTTGAAATAAAATATCTGTTTCCGGCAAGGCAAAATCCAGCGCATTATCTTTTATCTTATCAAGCAACTGAACCAGCCAAATATCATTTCCCTCAATAAAAACACCCGACTCAGGCCCCTGAAAAACCAGCCGCCGGTCACTATGTTTCTGCTGACTATTTTCGACATACTCTTTTAATAAGGCCGCTATATCAAATATTCGTATTTCTGCCTGGTGTAATGCCTCATCAATATTTATGGCTTCTGTTAAACTTGAAATGATTAGTTCCAGTTGCCGTATTGCACTACCTGCCACTGCTATTTCATTTTCACTATTCTTATCTTTCAACACCTGTAACGACATGCTAATGGTATTAACCGGGTTGAGTATTTCATGGCGTAACATTCGAGGAACCGTTTCCAGAAACCCGGTATAACGATTTAATTTATCCAGCAGAGCAGAAAAAGCACGTGATAGATCACCAATCTCATCCTTACTGTTTATATCTGAAAACGGTATTTCACTAATAAAGCGCCCACTATCATCAATAAGCATTGCGGTCTGTTTTTTCAGCCGGTTAATTCTGAAAGTAAGCCAGTAGCTAAAAACAAGCAGACTTAAAATAATAATAAAAAATACAGAAACAGCAACCAGCATTACTTCATCCAGTGTATTGCGCTGTTCAGCGAGTATCTGGTGACTGTTTTTACCAACAAGTATTGCACCGAGAATTTTTCCTTCATCAATGACTGGCTTTGCTGCAATAATCAGCATATATCTACCTTCCGGAATATGAGAAACCTGTCGTGTCTTCTTTCCGGATAATACCGATTCAACGAGATTTGCATCAATTTTTTCTATATGCTGACAGAATGAGGAATGCAACTTCTGACCACCGATTACCGCACGGATACGACGAAAACGATCAACAACACAGATTCGTGAATCTGACTGGCCCAGGTTTTTTATTACCCGACTAATTTCACCGGACTGAAACAGTAAGGGATTAAGCTTGTTATCTTTACCTGAATAGGTAGAAAAAATCGTGTCAGGATAACGTTCATTCTTACTAAATACATCGACAACACTCAGAGACATGCGTTGATTTTTTTCCAGCCAGGCGACAGGCAGACGCAGCTCCAGATCATAGCCGTATGTTGTTTCACGCCAGACACCATAAATCTCATTTATCGACTGATCATTTATTGTACTGGTCCAGTCTTTATGTACTGCATAGGCACTTACCGTACCCTGCCCTTCCGTTACAATGACCAGCCGATGATGTTTATCATCTCGCCCTATATATTCAATACGTATATGGTCGCTGGTATCCAGTGGTATATTGCGTGGGTCACGATAGACGATATTTTTATCGTTAACTTTTACATAAGCATATAGATACTGTTTTGAACTTACCATTAACAATGAAAACTTGCCATTTCCATAACTGGTAAAGTCATGCTGTAATGGATACCAGTCTTCATCATAGCCATCTATAGTAATAGGGTACACGGCTGGATAAACATAAATAGCATTTTTATTGACATTAAACAGACCGGTATATCCTTTTAACACCAGTGCAATCGCAGCGGCAGTCATCGACTCGGCTTCTTCCTGTCCCTGGAGCAATGCCTGTTCGACCTTATTAACAAAATATACGCCGGATACAGGTAGTAACAATAAAAATAAAGAACTAAAAATAACAATGCGCGTTCCGAGTTTCATTTACATAACCACTGATAACCAGGTCCGTAACTGGTTTTTATACATTGAAGGTCAGTATCACACTGTTTGAATTTTTTACGGGTATGGAAAATATGTGTATTAATAGTATTATCGTCCACTATTCCCTGGCGGGTAGCTTTTATTAATATTATTGAACTCATGTGGAGAGAACAATAAAAAAAATTGATAGTAACACTAGCTATGGCGGTAGCACTAAATGTTACTGCCTTATCAGCTTCCGTACTTAGCACCCCGGTATATGCCAGTGAGAATGCAGGTATTCTAACAAATCCCTGAATGGATAACGACACACAAAACAATAATCGGCTGTTTCAGCGTATGGGTATTAGTGCCATTGCTGGAACCGCCTGATTAATCATAACGCTGAAACACATATAGATATTCTTGATTTATATCAAGGCGGCTTATTCATAATATCCATACGATATTCATACCATATTACCAACAGGGGAATTGATATGTCGATGAGACCCGCCCTCACAGGGTTAGCCATGATGCTAACAGGGCTATTACTTGCGTCAACAAGCACAACAACGTTTGCTGCCAGTAAAGCCACGATAAAAAAAGGTGAGCAGCTATATAACCAGAACTGCTCCGTCTGCCATCAGGCCAATGGTGTTGGTAAAGAAGGCTTCGCACCATCGTTGACTAATCCGGAACTACTAGGGATTGCTTCCAATAAATTCTTTGAAAGTACCATCAGTGACGGGCGACCTGGAACAGGCATGCCACCCTGGTCACATCTGGGTAAAAAGAATATCGAGGAAATTATTGCGTATCTACGTTCTTTTTCCAAATTACCCAACCACTCATCCGCCGTTAATGCAGAACCGAAAAGCCACGGCGATGCGCGCCTGGGAGAACAATGGTTTAACGATGTCTGCGCAGGTTGCCATGGTACAAACGGTGTTGGTTACGCTGCCGGGGGTTCGGGTACCGCGATTGGTAAAGCCGGATTTCAGGATAAAGTCACTGACGGTTTTATCCGCGAAACTATTAAACACGGTCGCTCTAATACCGGTATGCACGGCTTTAGCAGTGCTGCCGGACTGGCCCATCTAAGCCCGGAAATGATCAATAATATCATTGCCTATATGCGAACCCTGCCAGAAAAAAATTAAAGTAACGAGACCCAACAGGACTCAGAACAAACAGGACCCAGAAAGAGGACACATCCAATGAAACGTGTAAAAATAAACCGACGTGATTTTATGAAAGGCAGTGCCTTTATCACAGGCTCAGTAGCAGGTGCAGGTCTGTTTGTTGCTGATAATCCGGAGCTTGAAGCTGCCATCACCACTGAAACTGCTTCTGCCTCACGTACCACTGCATTAGCACAGTGCCCTTACTGCGGGGTTGGCTGCGGCACGGTTATTCAGGTTGAAAACGGAAAAATTGTTTCCATGCAACCCGATAAGAAACACCCGACTAACCGTGGTCTGCAATGTATTAAAGGACTAACCGCTGCCGAACCGATGTACGTCGATCGCCTGCAGGGCGACAGCTATGTACGCAAGGATGTATGGAACGAATGGAACAGGCCCGATCACGGCGATCTCAGTTATATAAGCAAAACCAAAGGCTCTTTTGCTGATGAACATTTTGTTCGGGTTCCCTATGAAGAAGCATCGAAAATGGTGGCTCATAAAATTGCCCACTTTGTCAAAACAGACGGGAACAATTCCATCGGCCTGTATGGTTCCGGCCAGTTAACGGTGGAAGGTCAGTACATGGAAAACCTGTTTATGAAGGGTGTCCTCAGCTCAAACACCATTGAGGCAAATGCCCGTATGTGCATGACTTCGGCGGTGACCGGTTACTTCAAGACGCTGGGCTCCGACACCCCGCCACTGTCCTATGAAGACCTCGAAATGTGCGACATGCTGATGCACTTCGGTCACAATGCGCGTGAGTCACATCCGATTATTTTCTGGCGTATCGCTGATTATAAGAGAAAAGCTAACATACCGACTGTTGTGGTCGATCCACGTCGCACCGGTACCGCAAAAGGCTATGCAGACATTAATCCGGATAATTCCGTTCACGTTTCCCTGCTCAATGGTGATATCAGCTTCCTTAATGCCATCGCCCATGTATTATTGAAGGAACACCCGGATGTCATTGACTGGAAATACATGAAGGCCCACACCGATGGCTGGAAAAAATATACCGATGGTGTATTAAAAGACTACAGCCCGGAACAGGTACAAAATCGTATGGGTGGGCCAGACTATGATGTTTCTCCTGCCCTTATCCGCCGTGTTGCCGGTATGTTTGCCGATGCAACCCGCAAACGTATTACCCGCGTCAAGGAAGGTAAAGGCAATCATGGTGGCGTTATTATTATGTGGGGAATTGGCTACAACCAGCATATTCATGGCCAAAACAATGTAATCTCTATTATCAATCTATTAAACTTAACCGGTAATGTCGCCAAACCTGGCTGCGGACCTTTCTCCATGACTGGTCAGCCTAATGCTATGGGCGAACGTTTTACCGGTGGCCTCACCGGTCGTCTACCGTTTAATATTGGTTTAAAAAGCGACAAACAACGCAAGCATATGGCAAAAATGTGGCGTATCCCGCAGAAAAATCTCGATATGGCTATGCACGCAAAAAATCCTGGTATGGCAGTGGGCATGATGGAACGCGCACTCAAAGGTGAGGTAAAAGCCATGTTTCTGGTCTACGCTACCCATATTGACCTGCCTGATTCCTGGGGTCTATCACGACCGGCACTGGGTAAAATGTTTACTATTGTGCAGGAAATATACCGTCATGCACCGAATAATCTGTATGCGGATGTTATCTTCCCGGCTGCCACCTGGGGTGAGGTCAATGGTACCTATATCAGTTCAGAAAGACGCTTTAATATTGTGCAGAAAGCAGCCGAGCCACCGGAAGGCTGTCGTCCGGATATGGATATGGTCATGGATAAAATTAAGGAAGTAGCTGATTTACTGGGGATGGATGGAAGCAAAATCGTGCCCTATTCCAAAGACGAAAAAGGCTTTTATAATGCGGAAGAAGTTTTTCGGGATATCTGCCGTGCTTCCGTTGGCAGTGACACAAACCTCAACGGTATTCTGGATGTAGAAAAACGCGATAAAATCAGCCCTTATCAGCAACTGGCTAATTTACGTGGTATCCAGTGGCCAGCGCCAACCTATGCAATTGCCAAAGCGGGTGGTACCAAACGCCGTTATATGGGGCAGGAAGGTAACTGGAAGAACCGCCCTTATGGTGATTTCCGCACTAAAGATGGACGTGCCCACATGTTCCTTTGCCAACAGGATTATAGCGACCGCAAGGAGGTTACCGCCAGGCTGATGGAAATCAGTAGCAAACCAGGAAAATTTGCCATCGACAACCTGCCTTTGCTGGTCGAAGCACGTAATAAGGCACTGACGCCGGATTTACCTGATGATGAATACCGGGGTAAACGCTGGGATAAAATACCGAAAGATAAATATCCCTACTGGCTGGGACTGGGCGTAGTATATGAACATTTCCATACCGCTAAATCTTTGCGCAGCCCGACAACCCGTCGTCTGGTACCGGAAATGTATGTGGAAATGGACCCGGATGATGCTAAGGAGCTAGGTATTAAAGATGGCGATAAAGTTCGACTGGTCACCCGTCGCGGCCATATGGAAGCATTCGCCCAGGTTGGTACCCACAGTTTGGTGAAACCAGCACGTAACAGTGTTCCTCGCGGTTATTTCTTCAGCCCCTGGAATCTCTCGGTAGCAGACAGTGCCGATCCGAAGAAAAATAAATGGCTGGCGAATGCGGTAACCAGTCGTTGTTTTGATCCTGTCTCGGGACAGGCCGATTTTAAGAAATCAGCCTGCCGTATCGAGAAAGTGTAACAGGATAATAGCCGGGATAAAAACGTGAAACGTCGGCATTTTCTCCAGAACCTGATTGCCGGTGCCTCGGCACTGGCAGTCAGTCCTGTACAGGCACTGACCGAGCAGCGTCAGTCACAACGTTACCTACGCCCACCGGGTGCACTGGCAGAAGAAGACTTTGTGGCTCGCTGCATCCATTGCGGCCAATGTGGAGAAGTTTGTCCGAATCGTTGTATCCATTATTTTGGTGTGGAAAATGGCGCGACTTCTCTCGACACGCCTTATATTATCCCACGTGAACAGGCCTGTATCCTCTGTATGAAATGTGGCGATATTTGTCCTACAGATGCCATTACCAAAATACCCGAACTCATGCAGCCCATACTGGATAAAGTACATATGGGACACGCAGTGGTCGATCATAGTCTATGCCTCTCCTGGCAGGGTCAGAGTTGTGGTGTCTGTTACCGTGCCTGTCCACTGGCCGATGTTGCCATTCGGGTTGGCTGGATGGAGCAACCCTATGTACTGGATAAATGTGTTGGTTGTGGTTTATGTGAACGTTCCTGCATCCAGATGCCACAGGCAATACGGATCATTCCCAATTACAGCAGGCGCGGCGCAACACCGGAAACAGCTTAAAATACAGGACTAAAATTGTGAATAAAAAATTTATTCCTCTGTACCGTCAGCTTAATAAATTACGCTGGATATCCCTTATTCTGGTATTCAGTATGCTAATTGCATTACCTTTTTTACATATGTATCAAAGCTATGTCGCCGCACATGGTTACGATTTACTAAGCCGTAGTGAAAAGGATATTTATGATGTCATGTCTGCCCTGACATCCCCATTTACCAAAAACCCCGCTCATGATCTGGATATTATCAAGGGAACAACCTGGTCGGGAACCTTTTTTGGCCTGCAGCTCAGTGACCCGCTGGCCGTGGTCAGCCAGATGGCAGCCAGCCTGTCGGTTTACTGGCCATTTGCGCTCACTGCATTAATCCCCGTTTTCCTCAGCTTTATTTTTGGTCGCTTTTTCTGCGGCTGGATTTGCCCGGCTACTTTTCTTTATGAACTCAATACCAATCTGGCAGCCTGGGTACATCGCGCCGGTCTGCCCATCGGCAACCGCCATTTTGACCGTCGCTTAAAATACCTGATTCTGTTTACCGGTCTGATAATATCGGCAGTCACCGGTTCGGTTGTTATTGCCGCAATCTACCCACCAGCCATTGTAGGACGTGAATTATATTATGGTATTGCACTGGGTGGATTTGGCGCAGGCAGTATCTTTTTTGTTATCACCCTGCTATTCGATATTCTTGTTGCCCGCCGTGGTTTCTGTCGTTACCTGTGTCCGGGTGGCGCATTGTATTCGCTACTCGGTCATTTCCGCTTATTTCGTATTCAGCGTCTGGTCAAAGACTGCAATGACTGCGCCATGTGCAATGCAGTATGTGAATTTGGCCTGGATCCATTACACGATGATTTTGGCCAGGAATGCAATAACTGTACTGCCTGCATTGCTATCTGCCCGACGGATGCATTAACCTTTGCCATCAGGGTAAACGATCAGCCGGATCAGGGTCCGGGTCATCTTGGTCGTAAGTATAAACGTCTCCACGATAAGCCCCAACCTCCATCACAGGAAGCTGATAAATGAACCGGCGTAGCTTTATACAACAGACCGTTTTTGTGAGTGGTGTACTGGCTGTAGCCAGCCTGCCCTATGGTCTGACAAGGTTACTGGCCCCGACTGTGGAAGCAGCAACCAGGGGGCGTAGAGAAATCCCTCTGCCGGGGGCACTGGCGAATGTTGATGATTTTACCAGCGCCTGTATCGGTTGTGGCTTATGCAGCGAAGTATGCCCTCCCCATTGCATCCGCTTCCATTCACGAGAAGGTGGCAAGCGGGTTAATGTCCCCTACATTAATCCCGAAAAAAAAGCCTGTACCCTGTGTGGCAAATGCATGGAAGTATGTCCAACCAATGCACTGTCGGTTACCCCGCGTGAAAAAATTGAGATGGGGGTTGCCCAGATTGATCGTATGGCCTGCTACCCGTGGGTGGATCGTGGTATTTGTGGTGCCTGCGTCAGCGTCTGCCCCATCGGGGAGGAAGCCATTAATTTTAAAATGTGGGACCAGTACCGCCCGGTAGTACACAAGGCTTGTGTCGGCTGTGGTTTATGTGTTGAAATCTGTCCTCACCCCAGCCTGCCCATACGCATCGTTAAACACTCACAGGGAACCGTCACGCCACGAAAAATTTAACCATGAAACAACCGGTCATCCGTTTTTTGCTAACACTGTTATTTCTGCTACCACCACAACTGGTGCAGGCACATCATGTACTGGGTCGCCCTGCCTACAGCCTAAATGAAGATTCCAATACACCACCGAGTATGCAGGTGGAAACTCAAATTGGTAATTACTATGTAACTTATATGGTTTTCCCGGCTTTTCCACGACCTAATCAGCCGGGGAGAATTAATCTGTATGCAAAACGCATTGATAACAATCAACCGTTCCACGGTAAAATTACGTTTAAAGTGCGTGATGATAGCTGGTTCCACAGTAATGAAGAAACACTGGGCATACAACCACCGGTCGATAACGTCTTCAGGCAGAACTTTGAATTCCTGAAAAAAGGTAACTATATCATCAGTGCAAATTTTGAAGCTAACGGCGCACCTTACGTGGTTGACTTCCCGCTACGCATCGGCAAACCTGCTGTTATCGGTCCACTGGGTATTACTATTGCAATAATTATTGCAGCACTACTCGGGGTAAATCTGATACAACGTAAACGACTACTACGTGCACGTATTCGCCGTGCTCATGTAAAGGACTAAAGGGGGCCTCTATCATGTTAATGAACTACCCCGGTCTACCGGTAATCTGGGGAGAAGGCGTATTGGTACTGATGTTACTGATCGCACTGTGGGCATTGATATTTCCCACCCCCAGTCCATCCGGGCAGCGAACTATTTCGAATCCACGCTGGCGCGTTGGTCGTATTCCTTTTATTGGTCACTGGCTACATCGTATGACCACACACCACTGGCCATTACTCTCGTTACGACTAATAATCACCGCCGTTTTTCTGCTGATTATTATTGCCGGATTATCGGGTTCACAAATTCCTGAGCGAAATATTGCTACGCTATTTACCTGGAATATATGGTGGACCGGTATTATCATTTCTATCTTTTTTGTCGGTTCAGCCTGGTGTGCAATCTGCCCCTGGGATGCACTGGCAAAATGGCTGGTACACCGGCGTTTATGGCGGCGCGCACCACAACACAGCAGTCTTAATCTACGTGTGCCACGTATTTTACGCAGTATCTGGCCGGCATTATTTCTGTTTATCGGTCTCTCCTGGCTGGAGCTTGGTGTTGGCATTACCACTAACCCGTATGCCACTGCATTAATGGCTCTGCTGATGATCGTACTAGCCACCGTTTCACTGGCGGTATTTGAGCGCAATGCATTCTGTCGCTATTTCTGTCCGGTAGGTCGTACCATCGGCTGTTATTCTCAACTGGCTCCCATTGAACTGCGTCCGATCAACACCACCACCTGCGCCGATTGCACGACTCTGGACTGCTATCACGGTAATGATGAAATAGACCCTTGCCCGACCTGGCTGGTAATGGGGCGCTTGCAGCAAAACAGTTACTGCACTTCCTGTGGCAACTGTAGCCAGAGCTGTCCACACCAGAATATCGACTGGCAGTTACGCCGCGTTGGAGCCGAAGCCCTGCAACATGGCCGCCCACACTGGGACGAAGCCTGGTTTATGCTCGGCTTGTTAGCCCTGACCGGCTTTCACGGCATTACCATGATGCCATTCTGGGAACGGGACATCAGCCAGCTTGCTCGTATGATTGGTGATTCGGGTCAGTTACTGTGGAGCTTCAGTATCGGCCTTATCGTCTACCTGATAGCTGTTACCAGTGCATATGCCATTATTGCTGCCATCACCAGGTACCTGAGCCGTACCGCACTGGAATACCGACGCGTATTTACCACTCTCGCCTTCGTCTGCCTGCCACTCGCCTTTGCTTATCATATTGCCCATAACCTGAGCCATCTGGTGCGTGAAAGCAGTGGTATTGTCGGGGTAATACAAAACCCATTCGGCAGCGGTACCCTGCCACTAACAATGGCCGAGATGCATCAACGTATGCTTAGTATGCTGATTTCACCGGAAATATTACATGCCATTCAGGCGGGCTTAATCGTTGCCGGTTTCCTGCTGGCCGTGCAGATACTTCGTTATCGCAGCCAGCTTCTGATACACAATCGAACCGTTACCATAACAACTTTATTGCCTATGTTGATTTTTTCTGCGGGAATGAGCGGATTTCACCTATGGCTGTTAATGCAACCCATGATTATGAGAATGTAGTATAAAAGTTATACGCCTGGCGTACAGATTTTATACCCTGCTAACGAAAAACCGGCAACCTACAATGCAAAAAACAATGGATAGAAGAAACTTTTTCCGCTCAGCGATTAGTAAAAGCGGTAAAACGGTTGTCAAAGCAGTCGATTCGCGGATAAACAAACAGGCATCACGCTGGATTCGTCCGCCATTTGCGATTAATGAACTCGAATTTTTGCTAACCTGTAGCCGCTGTAATGCCTGTATTGATGCCTGCCCGCACCATGTTATTTTCCCTCTACCTGCACGGATCGGCACAAAATTTGCTGGGACCCCGGCACTGGATCTACTTAATCATGGCTGTCATTTGTGTGAAGGCTGGCCCTGTGTAACGGTCTGTGAGGTAAAAGCACTGGTATTTCCACCTGCAACAGATGATAGCGATTTAAAGATAAATGATCTAAAGACAGACGATCTAAAGACA
>CAYXNL010000001.1:44836-69432 GCA_964466455.1 uncultured Thiotrichaceae bacterium | reverse complement strand
CAGACAATCTAAAGACGGACAAGAGCACGTCTGAAACAACAGCCGGCACCAATCATACTGTAGATGAAGATATAACAGCAACCAGGCTATTACCGGAACTGGCCAGAGTAAGAATTAATGAACAGAGCTGTCTACCCTACAGCGGACCGGAATGTGGTGCCTGCTTTGACAGTTGTCCGATAACCGGTGCCTTAACGCAGGACGGGTTCAGACCGGTTATTAACCCCTGTCTTTGCTGTGGTTGCGGTTTATGTCGAGAAAGCTGTATTGTTGACCCGAAAGCCATTACTATTTCATCTATCCAGAGAGGCTAAAAATGAATCCACAGGCACCCCCATTACAGCAGGTCATGCTGGTTTGATGTAGGTCATATCAATCGCCAGGAATCTGTCCGAGAATAGGTGTCGTTGCGAGGGGAAGTGGATTTGAGGCATATTCCACTTTTCCGCAGTAGGCACCCTATTCTTGGACAGGCTCCTGGAATATATTACAAACTGACTTTTATATTCAAATACTCAAATGGATACTCAAACGCAGCAAAAACAAACAGCCCTTATCGACCCTTTTGGCCGACGTATCGAGTATTTGCGCCTGTCGGTTACTGACAAATGCAATCTACGTTGCTTCTACTGTATGCCCAAAGGGTTTAAAAACTTTGAACAGGCCGAACACTGGCTCACTTTTGATGAAATTCAGCGGGTAATAAAAGCTTTCTCCGAACTGGGTGTATCGCGTATTCGTCTAACGGGTGGAGAACCACTGGTCAGAAAGAATCTGGATAAACTATCCCGTAAGCTGACCACCCTGCCCGGCGTACAGGATTTATCCCTCAGTACCAATGCCGTATTACTCGACAAACAGGCGGATACCTTACGGCAAGCTGGTATTTCCCGCATTAATGTCAGCCTGGATACCCTGAAACCCAAACGTTTCAAAGCCATTACCGGTGGTGAGCTACAGCCGGTAATCGATGGTTTGCTTGCAGCAAAAGCAGCCGGATTCACTCCCATCAAAATTAATATGGTAGCCATGCGCGGGGTTAATGATGATGAGTTTGAAGATATGGTAGAATTCTGTCTTCAGCACGACTTTACCCTGCGATTTATTGAAACCATGCCAATGGGCACAACTGCTGATGAGGCCAGTAAACACTATATTAATTTGCACGGTGTCAAACAACAACTGGCTAAACGTTTTGATTTTATCCCCGGGGTGATGCCGGGGGGTGGTCCAGCACGCTACGTACAGGTAAAAAACACTCACCTGCGTATCGGCTTCATCACTCCTATCTCCCAGCATTTCTGCGAAACCTGTAACCGGGTACGCTTATCTGTTGATGGAACTTTATACCTGTGCCTTGGACAAAATGATAGAATCGAACTACGCCCGCTATTACGGCAGGGCATTAGCGATAAGGAATTAAAAACCGTACTAATCAATGCCATACGACTCAAACCGGAAAAACATGAATTTAATCAAAAACCGCAGCAGGTAGTGCGTCTGATGAGTATGACAGGCGGCTAAAGCCATCGGCAAACGCTCTGTTTTTCTGTGGTAGCAATGATGATAATAAAAATTTTAATATAACCAATTTCAATATAACCAATTTCAATATAACTATATGAATGATACAAATAAAACAACTAGCAATGTAAAAACAGGTCTGGCAGAAATGTTAAAAGGTGGCGCTATCATGGATGTCACCAATGCTGAACAGGCACAAATTGCGGAACAGGCAGGAGCCTGTGCAGTCATGGCGCTGGAACGGATCCCTGCTGATATCCGGCGCGATGGTGGTGTCGCACGGATGTCAAACCCAAAAATGATTGAGGAAATTAAGCAGATTGTTTCCATTCCAGTCATGGCAAAATGCCGTATCGGACATTTTGCCGAAGCACAGATATTACAGGCACTAGACGTTGATTTTATTGACGAATCTGAAGTTCTGACACCGGCAGATGAAAATAATCATATCTACAAACACGACTTTAGCATTCCCTTCGTTTGTGGTGCTACCAACCTGGGTGAGGCGCTAAGGCGTATCGGTGAAGGCGCCGCCATGATACGCACCAAGGGCGAGGCCGGTAGTGGCAATATTGTTGAAGCCGTACGCCACATGCGTAGCCTGCAAAACGAAATGAAACGTCTGACAACACTGGGAAACGACCAGTTAATGTCTGTCGCAAAAGAACATGGCGCGCCCTATGATCTGGTCTGTTATGTTGCCCAACACGGCCGGTTACCTGTACCCAATTTTTCTGCCGGTGGTATTGCCACACCAGCCGATGCGGCGCTGGTTCGCCAGCTAGGCGCAGAGGCTGTTTTTGTCGGCTCTGGTATCTTCAAGTCAGATGATCCGGCCGCCCGCGCTGCCGCTATTGTTAAGGCAACCACCCATTATGATGATCCGGCAATCCTGCTTGATGTTAGCCGTAATTTACAGGCCGGTATGAAAGGTTTGGAAATGGCAGATATCCCGGAGAATGAACGCATGGCTACTCGGGGCTGGTAAAAAATACAAACTGTTTATGTATGAATAAACCCGTTGGTATACTGGCCTTGCAGGGGGCTTACCAAAAACACATGGATAGTCTACAGTCACTGCACGTACCGGGTCGTCTGATCCGCCAGCCGGGTGAGCTTGAAGGTTGTAGCGCACTGATTATTCCCGGCGGGGAATCCACAACCATCAGCCTGTTGATACAGCAATATGGTTTTTATGATGTGATAAAAAACTTTGCTGAAAATCACCCGGTAATGGGAGTCTGTGCTGGTATGATTATGATGGCAACGCAGGTTGATGACGACAGGGTTAAACCATTAGCGCTAATGCCTTTTAAGGCATTGCGAAATTATTATGGTCGTCAGCTACACAGTTTTACTACCGGGATAACGCTGACCTTTGATAGCACTCCTTTTGCAGCGCCTTTTATTCGAGCACCCGGTATTGAAGAAATGTCAGCCGAGATAAAAGTACTGGCTACGGTCGATGGAAAAGCAGTTATGATAGCCAGGGGCAAACATATGGCTTTATCCTTTCACCCCGAGTTAACAGACGATACACGAATACACGAATACTGGTTACAGCAAATAAAACCGTAATAGAGAATAAACCATGCAGATACCAACTAAAACCCGTTCACAGAACCCGCTAATGCCAGCCCCACTTATGCTGCCATTAAAAATACTGCCCGCCTTTGTGCATAATAAAATTCTGCTAACCACACTCAACCGGCTTTTTAAGCAGGATATAGAAGAGGGTGAACTGGATTTTCTGGATGGAAAAATTATTCACATCCTGGTTGAAGATGCCAGCATTGAATACTGCTTTACACTACGCAACAGCAAATTAGTCGCTGCCGGCAACAAATCGGCAGCCGACCTTATATTACGCGGTACAATCTACAATTACCTGTTACTGGCCAGTCGTGAAGAAGATACCGACACTCTGTTTTTCAGTCGGCGTCTGCATATGCAGGGCGATACGGAACTGGGTCTCTATGTTAAAAACTTTCTTGATGGCATGGATATGGACTCGCACAAAGTACCCGCTTATCTGGAAAAACTACTGAAAAAAAGTTTACCCGTCTATAAGAAGCTCTTTGTCCGCAAATAAACCAGGCGCTCTAACCACAAGCCACGTTCCCGGTGTCCCTGAGAACAGGGAATCAGGTATCTTGTATACGCACGCAATAACGCATTCGATATATCAGACGTTTATGTGCATCATCTTCATTAAATGCTGAACGATCATGCAACACATTATTACTGATTAAGCCCTGCCCGGACTGTAGGGTTGCACGATAGACATAGGGTGAATCCGAACCCAGAAACTGCTCCAGCAATGCCACGGCTTCCTGCACAACGGGATCCTGCTTCCAGACAATATTTCGCCTGCGTGCGGTATAGCGCATATGCAGGTTACCATCGGCGAGAATAGAAAAAACCGGGCCAAAGCGATCCGGGCGAATCATTTCTCCTTTTTCATTTATATTTTCCGGAATCATCATCACATCCGTTGCCATCAGTGCACGAATATAATCCGGATTCTTCTGCCGTAAACGGATATAGGCCATTTCCTGATCCAGTAGGGCGTTTTCACCTCCACTGGCTGCCGGTGACACACAATGTAATAACAATGCCTGAATTTGAAAATCCAGTAAATTATAATAACCATCTGTATGCCAGTGTATCAAACGGTTTGTATAGGGAATATACTCTCCGCGCCAGTCATCCCCCACTACCCGCAGCGCCGTTATGCCATCATCGGCACCCATGTTATCATCTGGCGTAGTCAGACCGAACTGTCTGGCCAGTTTATCCGGAATATCCTTGTCAGGATCATCACCTGTCTTACCGGCATAAACGGCCATATTCGTTTTTCTGAGAAGACCCTGAATTGCGCTGAATTCGCTATCCGTTAAATTTCTCGGATCATTAACCTCAACAATAATATCGCCAACATCCTGCGGGTAATTATCCAGTTTGTTTTCCAGCCAGACATGATAGGCCGCTTCGTTATCTGGATCAAAGGGACTACCCTGTTCAAATTTTTTATTCATCTGATTATTTGTCTGTGCTGAAAATGTCATTGTATACGCTCGTTTTGATCGACCATGCCCGCCTGGCCGTGCCAGTAACCATCACAGCTACCAGTTAGTAAATATTGTTGTATTGCAGACCCGGCATCGCTTACTGACTGCTTTCCATGAATGCAGTCATGAAATAGCTGAATAACCTGCTCTGTATGATGCGACTGCGGGCTGATTCGAAGCACGTCAACCTCCAGTTTTTTTAAATCATCTGTTGCGGCAATCAGGTTACTGGTTTTTGCTGACTGAGTCTGAATACCATTTAATATCAGGAAGGATTCATCCTCACGCGTTTTCATTAATAATCCATTTTCATCATCAAGACAGCGGAACTGACAGTCATCCTTTGTCAGGTTATGCGCCCTGGCGGTAAAACATCTTGCCGAATAGGCCAGGGGCAATCTGCCATAGACAAAAATTTCTGATTCAGTTCCCTGTGGACGATTTTCGTGCAGCGCTCGGAAGGTTTCGCGTGATAATTCAAACGGTAGCGCCCAACGTTTCAGACCGGAATCGACCATCACGGAAAGTGTCTGGGAATTATAGATATTAATTGCCGGGCCGGTTACAAATCCTGTCCCATCGTTGTGAAATTTTTGTGATAATAATTGCACCGCAGACATATCATTGGCTTCAATAATATAGTCGGTATTTTCACAAATTCGTCGTAATGCTTTTAATTCTGAATCCGCTTCAAGCAGGGTCATTGTTGACAGCACGACTTCCTTACCTGCCTGTTGTAACATTTGCGCCAGTTCAAGCCAGTCCTCACCTTTAAGCTGGCGTCGCTTTGAACAGACCGTCTCTCCCAGATAGACAATATCAACCGGGGTGTTTGCAATGCCTTCATAAAAGCTAAATACTTTTTCACGTGTCCAGAAATATAAAATCGGGCCAAGTGATAACCTGGGGTAAAACTCAGTGGGAGAGGTATCCATCGTTACTATTTAGTTTCTATCGTTTTTTAATTAATACAAATTTATTGCCACGGACGATTATAAGCGCCCAGTGTTGTCTGCGAACCTTCCGATACTTTTTGCAAAACAGACAACCATGATTGCTGCGGCGCATAACTGTCAGGATGATTCAGAGCGCTGTCAATCGCTTCGCGCCATACCTTTGTTACCTGTTCAACGTATGCCGGGCTACGCTGGCGACCTTCAATTTTGATTGCTGCCACACCCATTTCTGCCAGTTCCGGTAATAACGCAAGCGTATTCAACGAGGTCGGTTCCTCCATGGCGTAACCGATCTTCCCACTGACATTAAAACGACCTTTGCACAACGTTGGATAACCGGCCGATTCACCTTCTTCAAAACGGTCAATCAGAACATTATTAAGCCTTGTTTCCATCCCCTGCTCAGTTTCAATCCAGCTAACTGCACTGGCCGGAGAACAGGCACCAAAGGTATTAGGCGACAGACCCGTAGCATACGAAGACAGAAGACAACGCCCTTCCACCATCACACATAAACTACCAAAACCAAAAACTTCAATCGGTACCGGACTTTGTTTCGCAACCTGTCTTACCTGTTTGACCGATAGTACGCGAGGCAGTACCACACGTCGGATACCGAAGCGCTGCTGGTAAAATTTTATTGACTCCGCATTGGTCGCCGAGCCCTGTACGGAAAGGTGTAAACGTAATTCTGGCCAGCGATTGAGCGCATAATCCATTACCCCGATGTCAGCCAGGATCAGGGCATCAACATTTAATTCACCCGCATGGTCAACCGCCTGCTGCCAACGTGTCCAGCCTGACGGCTGTGGATAGGTATTAATCGCAACAAAAACTTTTGTTCCATGACCGTGCGCATAACGAATACCTTCGCGTAAACGGGCTTCATTAAAATTCAAACCGGCGAAATGACGCGCATTGGTATCATCTTTAAAACCAAGATAAACCGCATCCGCACCATTATTTACGGCTGCTTTTAGTGAGGGTAAATTACCAGCGGGACAGACAAGTTCCATAATCACTACTCTATGCTGTTACGGTCGCCAGGTCTATATCCAGATCTGGCTGTATTAAACAGGATATTTTATTTTGACGATCATTTGTGGCAGCACTTTCTTCTGCCTGTTTCAGTGCCTGAGTTAACGCATTAAGAACCTGCCATTTTTTCGCACACCAGGCGGGTGCCAGCAAAACACTGGATGATGCTGTGCCGGTAAGACGATGAAATAATACATCTTTCGGCGTACGCGCGACCATTGCCACTACATCGGCTATATATTCATCCATTGTTAATGGCCGGTACTCACCACGGCGCCATTCATTCGCTAACTGTGTCCCTTTTACCACATGTAAAGGATGAAACTTAAGGCCTTCAACACCAAGTTCCAGTACTTTTTCCAGCGAAGCCAGATGCTGCTGTGTCGCCTCCCCCGGCAGACCGAGAATTAAATGCGTACATATTTTCAGCCCTCGCTGATGTGCTTTTTGCACTGCCTGTTTATATTCGGCAAAACCGTGTCCGCGGTTTACCCGTTCCAGGGTCTTATCAAACGCTGACTGCAAACCCAGTTCCAGCCACACTTCATAGCCCTGTTGCTGGTAATCGGCCAGTAGATCCAGCACTTCATCCGGCACACAGTCAGGACGGGTACCAATATCCAGACCGATAACATCGGGTTCATTCAACGCCTCATTATATAAGGTGGTGAGTGCCTGCACATCGGCATAAGTATTGGTGTAGGCCTGAAAATAGGCAATATATTTCCTCGCCCCGGTACGTTTTAAAATAACCTGCCGACCCGATTCAATCTGTTGTGTAACCGATTTCGGCTGCCGCCCATTAGGGCTGAAAGAGACATTATTACAGAAAGTGCAGCCACCGCGACCGATGGTACCATCACGATTTGGGCAGGTAAAACCCGCATCAATAGCAATCTTGTGAACACGCTCACCATACTGCTGGAGCATTGCCTGGCCGAATGTATTAACGTAGTTTGCAAGATTCATTAAAGACTCAATCGCTGAAATTTTTTATTTTCCGGTATTTATTACTGAATACCATTTTTATCTATCCTGTTAGTACTTATCTTTATTGATGGATAAATTACGATAAAAAAACAATGCCGGGGGCAGGCTCCACAGATTAACTGGGCCAAACACCATATCCGGCCAGTACATTTTTCGTGGCAAATTATACGGATATTTACCTGTTGTTTTTTTATTTTTCTTTTCCATCAAGCCCTCTCATTTTACATTAGTTACAATGGGAATCCCCACAATTCAGGCAGGTCATACACCCATCCATGCTAATTACGGCTTTGGTATTACATTTTTTGCATAATACAGCGGTCGGCGGAAAGTCATCGCTATCAGCGGTTTTATTATCACCGGCATGAATGTTCTCGTATTCTTTTCGTTTTGCATCCAGCATTTCCCGCTGACGTTCATCCAGGTCATTGCCTTTTATCATACCGATTATCTTCATGTGGCATTCGATGGCATCACCAATTTCCGCGACCAGCGAGGGTTTGTATTTGCCTCCTTTTTTAAAGTAACCACCATGTGGATCAAATACGCTCCTCAATTCATCAACCAGAAAAGTAACGTCTCCTCCCTTTCTGAATACTGCGGAAATAATCCGTGTTAACGCAACAATCCACTGAAAATGATCCATATTTTTGGAATTAATGAATATTTCGTAGGGACGTCGCATTTCATGCTCTGTTCCCTGATTTAAAAGAATATCATTAATGGTTACATATAAAGCATGTTCTGACTGTGGTGTTTTAATCTTATAAGTTGAACCCAACAGTAATTCAGGACGCTCAAGTTTTTCATGCATCTGAATGATTTCTGCCGTACCATCTTCAGCGGATGAATTACCTTTCTTACCGGAGGTATTTTTACCCGAAGGTTTTTCTGTCTCTGACGGCACGACAACTTTATAACCCACAATTTTATTTTTTATTTCAATCGCCATTTTCTCACCTTATCCTGTTATTTATAAAAACGCTGATTAATTTATGGACGAATTAACCGGGTTTTTCTTATGCGTTAAAACTTACCGTAATAGCCTTCTTTTAATGCATCATATAAATTTGCTGCCGTATGGGTTTCACCATCGTACTCAATTTCATCATTACCTTTTACTTCAACAAAACTGCCATCGTCGAGAGAAAAGCGATATTGAGTATTCTCCAGATCTTCTTCCTTTACCAGTACACCCTGAAAAGCCTCGGGATTAAAACGAAATGTGGTACAGCCCTTCAGATTATTTTCATAGGCATACATATAAATGTTCTTAAAATCATCATAAGGATAATCGGTTGGAATATTCGCTGTTTTCGAAATAGAGGAATCAATCCATTTCTGTGCGGCAGCCTGAACATCAACATGCTGTTTCGGACTAACATCATCGGCACTAATAAAATAGTTCGGCAGTTTCTCTTCTTCCTTATCAGAAAAAGGCATTGCCTGTGAATTAATCAGTTCACGATAGGCCAGTAACTCATACGACCAGACGTCTACTTTTTCCTTGGTCTTTTTCCCTTCTCTGATAATATTACGTGAATAATGGTGCGCAAAACTTGGCTCAATACCATTGCTGGCATTATTGGCAATAGATAATGCGATGGTTCCCGTCGGTGCAATCGAACTGTGGTGAGTAAAACGCGCCCCGACCCGTGCCAGGGCTTCAACCAGTTCCGGCTCTACTTCTGCCAGTTGCTGCATGTAGCGGCTATAACGTGCATGCAGAACTTTGCCTTTTATTGTATCGCCCGTTTTCCAGCCATCCGCTTTCATTTCAGGCCGCTGGTATAACATTGCTGAGGTTACCGTAAAATCTTTTTCCAGTATCGGTGCCGGGCCTTTTTCCTCTGCCAGTGACAGTGCACTTTCCCAGCCAGCCAGAGCCAGCTCACGGGTTACTTTCTCGGTAAATAACAGTGATTCCTCCGAGCCATAACGGACACCCATCATGGTTAAGGCAGAACCAAGCCCCAGATACCCCATTCCATGCCGCCGTTTATTTTCTATCTCATTGCGTTGTGCCGGTAATGGCAAACCATTAATCTCAACCACATTATCCAGCATACGGGTAAAAACTTTTACCACTTCACGATAGGTTTCCCAGTCAAAATCAGCTTTATCGGTAAACGGATTTTTCACCAGACGGGTAAGATTAATGGAACCCAGCAAACAGGCACCATATTCCGGCAGGCCCTGTTCTCCACAGGGATTCGTCGTACGGATATTTTCACAGAACCAGTTATTATTCATTTCGTTATACTGGTCGATTAAAATAAAACCGGGCTCTGCATAGTCATAGGTTGATGTCATAATGACATCCCATAATCTGGCGGCATCGATGGTTTTATATATACGACAGGCAACCTTACCGGCTTCATTCACGATATAACCCGATTCGGCTGTTTTTATTGGCCAGTCACGCCAGATAACCTGCCGGGGGTTATTGATATCAATATGATGTGTTTGCGTTTCTTCCTGCATTAATGGGAAAGCCAGTGGCCAGGGCGTATCATTTTTTACTGCTTCCATAAATTCACGGCTAATTAACAGAGACAGGTTAAACTGACGCAGGCGACCATCTTCACGTTTGGCACGGATAAAATCCAGCACATCAGGGTGGCCGATATCAAAAGTAGCCATTTGTGCACCCCGACGACCACCCGCAGAAGAAATGGTAAAACAGACCTTGTCATAAATATCCATAAAGGACATTGGGCCGGAGGTTAACGCACCTGAACCGGAAACATAGGCATCATTTGGTCTCAGTGTAGAAAACTCATAGCCAATACCTGCACCGGACTTTAATGTCATACCGGCTTCATGCACTTTCCCTAAAATATCATCCATAGAGTCATGAATGGTGCCCGATACAGTACAGTTAATAGTAGATGTCGCTGGTTTGTATGCCTGTGCACCGGCATTGGAAATAATACGCCCCGCAGGTATTGCACCGTGTTTTAATGCCCAGAGGAACCTCCCGTACCAGTGTTGCTGTTTTTCTGGAGTCACTTCAATATCAGCCAGCGCACGGGCAATACGTGTAAAGGTACCCTCAATACACAGATCAACTACCTCGCCGTGGTTATCCTTTAACTGATATTTACGTTGCCAGATATCCTCCGATGCTGGTTGCAAAGGAACATCATTGTCTTTGATGGATGATAATTCGGGGGCCTGTATTACCGCTTTCATAGAGCTTCTCCTCAATATATAGCTATTTTATCGCCAACCATATATAGTGTTATTTTTATTATTTACGTACTACATGTAGTGATATTAAGGAGATCATACCAGAAATTACATGACATAGATCAAGTTTTTATCGGTTTAGAATAAAACCATCTTTTTCTATTTACACCGCCCCTGTCTACCGGCCCAACCTGCATCGAACAACCATTCATCCCGATTAGCGTATTTTCACTATCCATTCAATAACCTGTAATAGCAGGACTGGCAAATGGGCACTTTACAACGCGACTATTAACGCGACTATTAAAGATAGCTGAACCTCAACATGGGAATATCAAGCATGGCACCCGAACCAGTTTAAAGCCCTCCCTAAAATACATTAGTCATTCTCTATACATTCTCTGCTAAAATACACCATGGCTAAAAAGAACCTCAATTTTGAAAAAGCACTGACGGAGCTGGAAAAGCTGGTTGATGAGATGGAACAGGGCAATCTCAGCCTTGAAGACTCACTCAAGCGCTTTGAGAAAGGCATTGTCCTGAGCAGCGAATGTCAACAGGCACTACAGAATGCCGAGCTCAAGGTTAAAAAACTGATCGAAGAGAATGGCAAGCTGGTCGAATATGATCTGGAAACCGAGAACGAATGACCGCAGCCTCCGCCTTCGAAGAAAAACTGAAAATCTACCAGCAGCGTGTCAATACGGCACTGGACAACTACCTGCCGAACGAAGACCAGCCAGAACACAACCTGGCCGGAGTAATACGTTATGCAGTAACAGGCGGTGGCAAACGTATTCGCCCGGCAATGGTATATGCAGCCGGAGAAGCGATGGGGGCCAATCCGACCGCACTGGATATTCCTGCCTGCGCAGTAGAAATGATCCACACCTATTCACTGATTCATGATGACCTCCCAGCAATGGACGACGACGACCTGCGCCGCGGACGTCCGACCTGCCACAAAGCCTTTGATGAGGCGACCGCCATGCTTGCTGGTGATGCACTACAGGCATTAGCCTACGAGATGCTAACCCACAACCGGCACCGAGATCTAAATGCTGACCGCTGTCTTGATATGTTATGTCTGCTTACCCGAGCCAGCGGTGCACACGGGATGGCTGGTGGGCAGGCGATTGACCTGGCATCTGTTGGTAAAACACTGTCGCTACAGCAACTTGAATCCATGCACCGACTGAAAACCGGCGCACTAATTCGTGCCAGCATTCTACTTGGCGCATTGTGCAAACTGGACACCAGTGATGAAAAACTGGAAATTCTTGATAATTACGCGCGTTGCATTGGGCTTTCTTTTCAGATTCAGGATGATATTCTTGATGTTACTTCCGACACGGAAACATTGGGCAAGCCGCAGGGATCCGATGAAGACCAGTCAAAACCGACCTATCCGGCCATTATCGGGCTGGAGGCATCACGCCAGCGTGCACAGGAACAACACCGCCAGGCACTGGTCTGCCTCCAGTCACTGGGATCGGAAGCCGATACACTAAGGCAACTATCCGCCTATATTGTCGAACGCCAGTACTAACCAATACGAAAGAAAGACATACATGCCATACCGAAACCGACAATGGACGCTACTGGAAACCATCCATTCACCTGCCGATGTGCGAAAGCTGAAGCCGGCACAACTGCCTCGGCTTGCACGTGAATTACGTGAATTTCTGCTAAATACTGTCGCCTCTACCGGCGGCCATCTTTCTGCCGGTTTAGGTACTGTTGAACTGACTATTGCCTTGCATTATGTATTAAATACCCCGGAAGACCGGCTGGTCTGGGATGTGGGCCATCAAACCTATCCGCATAAAATCCTTACTGGTCGGCGTGAACGTATGCACACCCTACGTCAGAAAGGTGGGCTTGCCGGGTTTCCAAAACGCGATGAGAGCAACTATGACAGTTTTGGTACGGGACACTCCAGCACCTCAATAGGCGCAGCGCTGGGAATGTGTATTGCTGCCCGGCAACAGGGAATCAACCGTCTGGCGGTAGCCGTTATTGGTGATGGTGCCATGACTGCAGGCATGGCCTTTGAAGCATTGAATCATGCTGGCGCCATGGAGAATATCAGCGACCCCAATCTGCTGGTTATTTTAAATGATAACGATATGTCCATTTCGCCCAATGTCGGCGCATTGTCCAACCATTTTACCCGTCTGCTTTCCGGCAGTTTATTTTCCAGTGTAAAAGCAAGTAGTAAAAAAGTACTGGAAAATCTACCACCGGTATTGGAACTGGCAAAACGCACAGAGGAACATGTGAAAGGGATGATTACGCCAGGAACCTTATTTGAGGAACTGGGTTTTAATTATTTCGGCCCGGTAGATGGACACGACCTGAATGCATTAATCCCCATACTACAGAATATTACACAGCAGTCGGGGCCACGCCTGTTGCATGTACGCACACAAAAAGGTAAAGGTTATTTCCCTGCGGAAGATGCACCGGGAAAATATCACGGTGTATCTGCGTTTGACCTGAGTACCGGTAAATCACGTGAGACATCAACAACTGACAACCCGCCCAGCTATACCCATATTTTCAGCGACTGGTTATGTGATATGGCCGCCGAAGATGAACGCCTGATTGGTATTACTCCGGCAATGCGTGAAGGTTCTGGTCTGGTTGAATTTGCAAAAAAATACCCCCAACGTTATTTTGATGTCGGTATTGCCGAACAGCATGCCGTTACGCTGGCGGCAGGTATGGCCTGTGAGGGTCTTAAACCGGTGGTGGCAATTTACTCTACATTTCTGCAACGTGCCTACGATCAGCTTATTCATGATGTCGCCATCCAGAACCTGCCTGTTGTCTTTGCCATTGACCGGGCTGGTATTGTTGGCGCGGACGGCCCCACACATAACGGCGCCTTCGATATCAGTTTTATGCGTTGTATCCCCAATATGGTTATTATGACCCCTGCCAATGAAAATGAAACCCGGCAAATGCTGACAACCGGTTTTCTGCATGATGGGCCGTCTGCGATTCGATATCCTCGTGGTCATGGTAGCGGTGAACCGGTTACCAAAGACCTGAAGGCTGTCGATTTTGGTCGCGCTATATGCGTACGTGAAGGTAAGAAAATAGCTCTACTGGTATTTGGCACATTATTAACAACTGCCCTTCGCGTAGCAGAAAAACTTGACGCGACGGTGTACAATATGCGTTTTGTCAAACCGCTGGATCAGCGCACATTATTACAGGCTGCAACGACGCATGATTTGCTGGTTACACTGGAAGACAATGCCATAGCGGGTGGAGCCGGTAGCGGTGTAAGTGAATTTCTACATCAGCAAAGTCGGCACATTCCCATGCTCCATCTCGGCTACCCGGATAAATTTCCGTCCCACGGCAGCGTCGAAGAGATACTGGCTGACTGGCAGCTGGATGCCAATGGTATTTTCAACAGCATCCAGGCACACTGCCACGAATTGCAAATATAGTGCAATTCCGATAAAATCCTAGTATTTTAGTCAGGTATTATTTGTTATGGCAGCACGCTACCAGCTAAAAGTAGTCACCGAATTTGCATCCGCACATACTCTGCGTGAGTATCCCGGCGCCTGTAGCCGGATGCATGGACATAACTGGAAAGTTGAAACCGAAGCTGTTGCCTCTCAGCTTGATAAAACCGGTATGGCAGTTGATTTTAAAATATTAAAAAAGGCTGCCCATGAGGTGGGTGATCAAATGGATCATTATTATCTAAATGATCTTAT
This sequence comes from uncultured Thiotrichaceae bacterium, assembly GCA_964466455.1. Classification (GTDB taxonomy): domain Bacteria; phylum Pseudomonadota; class Gammaproteobacteria; order SZUA-229; family SZUA-229; genus S010-25. Next base: position 54,921 of record CAYXNL010000001.1, on the reverse strand, counting down.
ACCTTTTAAGGAGATAAACCCGACCGCTGAAAATATTGCCGCCTATTTATACCGGGAAATTTCAGCACGCATTAATAATGAGCGCATACAGATAACTGCTGTGACCTTGTGGGAAACGGAACGTGCCTGTGTTCGCTATAGTGAAGAGAAATAATATGTCTGAAGTTATTGATTCTGAAATCAGCAAAACCAACATCCAACAAACAATGAAACCGCAGAAAACAAAAAAATCATCCACACTACCCGATGTGCAAAACACCGAAGATACGCGCGCCATTGCCATTAATAAAGTAGGAATCAAGGACATTCTACACCCTGTACAGGTAAAAGATCGTACCGGTAAAATACAACATACCATCGCAAGCTTTAATATGTATGTGGATCTGCCCCACAACTTTAAGGGAACGCATATGTCGCGTTTTGTGGAGATTTTAAATAATCATGACTGGGAAATTACCGTGAAATCCTTTAAGGCCATGTTAACTGAAATGACCCGGCGACTGGATGCAAAATGCGGGCACATTGAAATGAGATTCAAGTTCTTTGTTAATAAGAAGGCACCATCATCCGGTGTACGAAGCCTGCTTGATTACGAGGTAACCTTTGTTGGCGAACGCACCGGAGACATCAACAAAATTAATGTCAAAGTAATCGTTCCGGTTACCAGCCTGTGCCCCTGCTCCAAAAAAATAGCAGACCGTGGCGCGCACAACCAGCGCTCGCATGTAACCGTAAATATTGAAACAGAAGATTTTATCTGGATAGAAGAAATTATTGACCTGGTGGAAAAACAGGCATCATGTGAACTATACGGCTTACTCAAACGCCCGGACGAAAAAGTTGTAACGGAAAGAGCTTATGATAATCCGAAATTTGTTGAAGATATGGTGCGCGATATTGCACATCAGTTGAATATAGACGGCCGTATTTTATCTTATACCATCGAATCAGAAAACTTTGAGTCCATTCACAACCATTCAGCCTATGCCCTGATTGAAAAGAAACGTCCGCAACGCTCTGTTTAAATCTGACTATCACCCGTCCATAAAAAAGAAAAAGTCCTGTTTGTTATAATCGTCAGCCAGGAAACAGGGGCGACCATAAAAAGCAGCCAGAAACACGATTATAATGGCTGCTTTTTTATTACTGTAGCCCAGCTATCATGGTCCGATTATGGCTAACACTTTACCCGGTTATTCCAGGTTTACCGCAAACAGTTTTCTAAATTGTTCGGCAAGCACACTACCTCTTACGTCACCATCTTCTTCTGTTTTTGCATGATTATTCTTATCAACTATTTTAATCTGAACGGCTCCTTCCCTGTCGGTAAATACCAGTTCAAATGGATGGTTACTATTCGCCTTAGCTGATTTTTTATCTCCTTCAAATAACTGCATCATCCAGCTTGTTTTTGACAGTTTGTCTTCCTTAATATTAAGTGATTCATCTGAAATTTTTCCCAGAGTAAAATCAATGGTTTTATCCTTTTGCACTATGTGAACATCTTTAATACCCATACGATCCAGAGCGCGTAAGGCACGGCGATAAACAAAACCGGGGCTACCTGTCATCAGCAGGGCTACATCATTATCAGGGTCAAGTTTCACTAACGACGCATAGGTGTCGTAATTTTTCATCAGTTGTTGCTTTTGTTCCCCTGACAAGCCGGCATATAATGCCATGCGACCAACCATCTCACGTTCTCGTGCAATATCGGCAGGTAGTGTCACCCAGATATACCCACCTTCTGAACCACTGCAATTCTCACGTTCAATACCGCGATAGGTCACAAAAATACGTGTTTTATTACCCTTGTCAAAACGTTCGAGCCGGAAACGAAATTTATCTTTCTGATCGGGTTCAAATCGCTGAAATAATGATTTCATAAAACCCGCATCGGAGGTTTTTCGGTTTATCCATTTCGTTTCAACAAAACCAAGCAGGGGACGTTGCTGTGCTACGCCGATACCTTCACGCTGAAGAAATTTTAATAATTCCGGCCATACTTTTTCAACACTGGCATCCACCTCAAGCCAGCTTGAACCTGCATAACTCACTACCCGGATACCCTTGAATCTGGGTGTTATGATGGTACTAAGCTTGTTGTTATCAATAAAACGCTGTAATGCCTCTTTAGAAGGCTGGGGTATATTAATAGCATCTGTGGTATCCGGTCGTGTTAGATTCGGAGGAACTTCCAGATTTTTATAATATTCAGCACTCTGATACTGCGGACGCTCATCACCACCAAACAGACTACACGCTGATACCAGAATAATGACTGAGAAAATGAAAATAGTGCGGGACAACATTATCATTATTGATGTTTTATTTCTTATCATGCCGATATACTCTCACTGTTTACACTAACACCCGCCTGCTGCATAGCCGCCAGCAACGGGGTATGATATTGTTCGGACAAAGGTGTCAGCGGTAATCGGATACCCTCAGGGATCAGCCCCATTTTATGCACGGCCCATTTTACCGGAATCGGGTTAGATTCCAGAAACAGTTTTTTATGCAGGCCGGTTAATGGCCGGTTTAACAGCTCTGCCTGTTCACGGTTGCCGACCAGCGCGGCATCACACATAGCCGCCATCGCCGCGGGTGCCACGTTTGTCGTTACTGAAATAACACCATGCCCACCACCTAACATAAATTCCGTGCAGGTTTCATCATCGCCACTATACATAGCAAAAGAGGAATCAGCTAGCCGTGACTGCATTTCTACCAGTCGGCTCATCTCACCTGTTGCATCCTTGATACCAATAATATTTGGTACTTGAGCCAGTCGTACCACGGTCTCCACCTGCATATCACAGGCGGTTCGCCCAGGTACATTATATAAAATTTGTGGAATATCAACTGTTTCAGCAATTTTTTTATGGTGCAGATAAAGTCCTTCCTGCGTTGGCTTATTATAATAGGGCGTTACCAGCAGACAGGCATCCGCCCCACCGCGCTGTGCACAACGCGTTAAAGCAATCGCCTCAGAAGTAGAGTTCGCACCGCTGCCAGCAATAACCGGTATTCTTCCGGCAACCATTTCGACCGTGCGCGACATTACCTCACAATGTTCTTCCAGATCCAGCGTGGCTGACTCCCCGGTAGTACCCATCGACACAATGGCAGCGGTATGGTTCTTTATATGAAATTCAACCAGATTAGCCAGACTATCAAAATCGACGCTACCATTATCCCGCATTGGTGTTACCAGTGCCACCATACTACCTTTAAACATGACGCCTTCTTTCATTAAACACCCCAAAAACTGAAGGCGCACAGTTAAGCAATATTTGAACTTTTTTTCAATGAAAACACAATGATATTGCGAAATTTTCACACGTAAAGGTAAATTCAACTGTTTTTAGGCAGAAGCGCCACTTCCATTTACTCAATAGCCAGCACCTCCTTGCTCAAAAATTCATTATATTGGCATTGATTTATTGATTATTCAATAACATACCCTATACTTCATACATAAATTAAGCGGCGTAAATGAAATTGAACTCAATCCAGCAAACAGAACGGCGAAGTTATAACCGGATTCCTTTTCGGGCAGAAATACTGATGCAAAGTGGTAATGAGGAATGGAGCTGTAACCTGCTGGACATTTCTCTGCACGGTATGCTGGTTGAACCCCCTGATAACCTTGATATTAACCTGCAACAACCCTGCGCGATGGCATTATTTCTCGGTGAAGAGGTTTCAATTCATGCCCGGGTAAAAATCATGCACCATGACGGCCAGACCTGGGGGCTACGCTGGTTACAGATTGACATGAACAGCCTGCAACACCTGCGTCGTCTGCTGGAACTGAACACTAATAACCCTGAATTACTGACCCGCGAGCTGTCCGAACTAACCCATACGCAATAAACCACACCGAATCCGCATTCACCACCCATACCTGATGTCGCAATGGTTCCTGTTGCGGCAAAATTTGTTTAGACTGTATACTAAGTAAAACAGATTGAGCCGAGTCTATGCCATCACAAGCCATATCAATACAGACCAAACCTTCACAACTGGTAATTTCAGCACTGGGTGGCGACCGTCCTGGCATTGTTGATGAACTCAGTAATGCTGTTTATAGCCAGAAGCTTAATATAGAGGACAGTCGCATGACTGTACTTGGTGGCGAATTTGCTATTTTACTCCTGGCTAGTGGTTCTGACACAGATATAGAAAAATTCTGTACACAAAAATCGGCTCTTGAAAAAACACTTCAAATGCAGATTTTGCTCAAACCAACCACAGCCGCTGAGCTGAATAATAGTATTATTCCCTGTCAGGTTGATGTAGCAGCGATAGACCACCCCGGCATTGTTCGAAACCTTGCCAGTTTCTTTTCGGATAAACGGATCAATATTATGAACCTTGATACTGATAAATATGCTGCCCCGCACACAGGTACACCCATGTTCTCCCTGCACATGACCATTGGTATCCCTACAGATATCGCCATTGCACCGTTACGCGATGACTTTAATATATTTTGTGATGAACGAAATCTCGACGCCGAACTGAAAATACTGTAACCCCTGTAAACACGGACATCATATATGACAACTTCTGATAAAAAAATTAAAAATTTCTGCCTTCCAGCAACCGGTAATAAAAATATTTGCCTGGAAGATCTACACGGTAAAAATATCGTGCTTTATTTTTATCCTAAAGATAGTACACCCGGTTGCACGACTGAAGGACAGAATTTCCGTGATGCCAAAGCTGCGTTCGATCAGCATAACGCAATAATATTAGGCCTCTCACGCGACAGTATAAAACGCCACGAAAACTTCAAAGCCAAACAGGGATTTAATTTTGATCTGTTGGCGGATGAAGATGAAACAGTATGCGAACAGTTTGATGTAATAAAACTGAAAAAACTTTATGGTAAAGAGCACATGGGTATTGAACGTAGTACCTTTCTTATCGACAGCAACGGTGTACTGCAACAGGAATGGCGTAAAGTGAAAGTAGACGGCCATGTAGATGAAGTACTGGAAGCAGTTAAAAATCTCAATAAATAAATATGACAAAAACCAGAACCTACATCAAGGGTAAAGATGCCGCCCTGGAATCTTCCATTGAAACCATGCAACAGCAATTGCTTACGTTAGGTTTTGATATTGAAGAAGCTTCCTGGCTCAACCCGCTACCCAATGTTTACTCGGTTCATATTCGTGATCGGGACTGCGGTCTAATGTTTACCAATGGCAAAGGGACGAGCAGAAAATCCTGCCTTGCCAGCGCCCTGGGGGAATATTTTGAACGTCTGAGCTGCAATTATTTTTTTGCCGATTTTTATCTCGGCAAAGACTTTGCACAAAATGACTTTGTACACTACCCAGATGAACGCTGGTTTATACCGGAGGATAACGATATCCCTTCCGGCTTACTTGATGAAAAACTCTGGCAATATTATGACCCGGATAATGAACTGACCGCCGCGCATATTTTTGATACTAATTCTGGCACAGGAGAACGTGGCATCTGCGCCTGTCCCTATCAGCGCCAGCATGATGGTAAAACCATCTGGTTTCCGGTCAATATTATCGGCAATCTGTATGTCAGTAATGGTATGTCTGCCGGTAATACAGCAAATGAGGCGCGTGTCCAGAGCCTGTCAGAAATATTCGAGCGTTATATAAAAAACAAAATCATTGCCGAGGGTATCTGTCTGCCACAAATCCCCCGTGATGTAATCCGCCGTTTTCCAAAAATAAATGAAGCCATAAAAAAACTCGAACAGCATGGTTATCACCTGCGTGTTGCCGATGCCTCACTGGGTGGACGATATCCGGTGATAAGCGTGACATTAATTAATCCCGAGAATGCTACTGTATTTGCTTCATTTGGTGCACACCCAAGTTTTGAAGTTGCATTGGAACGAACCGTAACAGAACTATTACAGGGGCGGGATTTAAATCAGCTCGATGGTTTTCAATCACCCAGCTTTGATCTGGATGAAGTTGCCGATCATCATAATCTGGAAACCCATTTTATTGATTCCAGTGGTTTGATCGCATTTGATTTTTTTAAAAATAAACCGGACTTTGAATTTTTTGACTGGGATTTTGATACCAGCACAGAAGACGAATTTACTTTGTTATGTGACATTATTCATAACATGGGATTTGATATTTATATTTCCGACTACACCCACCTGCATGTGTATGCCTGCCGTATTATCGTACCGGGCATGTCGGATATCTACCCGGTTGATGATCTGGTATGGAACAATAATAATGAAGGGGCATTATTTCGCGAAGATATTCTGTCACTTAAAAACCTTCAACCGGCACAGTGGCAATCCATTCTTGACCGACTCGAAGATGGCGGCTATAACGACTACCAGCGTGTAGCTGAATTTATTGGTATTGCACCCGACCCCAATACCACCTGGGCAAGTTTACGTATCGGTGAACTTAAAGCTATGTTATATCTGGCGCTAAAAAACAACGATGCCATTGAATGGGTAAACTGGTGTTTACACATCGACCAGATGAATAAACAATCCACATGTTTTTATCAGTGTCTGCAATCTCTGCTGGAAATCGAACAGGATAAAAATCGCCAGCGTAAAGATTATCTCGACAGTTTCACCTTACTGTACGGTAATAATACACTGACAGACTGTATCGCTATCATTGAAGCTAAAGAAAATTTTTATGGTCTACACAGCCCGGGGTTAAGCCTTGATGGTTTCAATACCCATAAAAAATTACTGCATGGCTACAGAAAACTTCATCGTGCAAAATGTACTAAAGAGAACGGTAACAACCAGATAGACTAATCACACCAATCATCTTGACCCCCGGTATCTACCCGCATACCAGAAAACCTCATAAGGGCACCTCTATTAATTGCTTCAGACCTCGCCCTCAGGGAGAAGATCGGGGTGAGGGGACAACAATGTAGTGACATGTGAAATTCTGGCTCTTTTTCGTCTATTTCCAGCCATATTACCAAATCTATATGAGAATCGTTTGCGTTTGCGTTATCTATCTGTATAATTGGCATCCGCACATTTACCCATACATACTAAGGATATTTTATGAACAAACCGTTTTACCTTAAAAAAATGCTAACCGTCGCTCTGTCTTCTACCCTGCTTGGCCTCAGCGCTTCCCCAACCGCTTTTGCCGTCACTGATGAAGAGTTTGATGCATTAAAAACCCAGTTTAATCAACTGGCCGATGAAGTAGAGAAAAATAGTCAGAAACCATCTGATACCAGTATCGGTGGTTATGGTGAATTACACTACAACAACCTGAGCAATAGCAAAGGCGATACAAAGAAACAACTTGATTTACACCGCTTTGTGCTTTTTCTTGACCATGAATTTAACGATAAAACTCGGTTTTTCTCTGAACTCGAAGTTGAACATGCCAATACGGAGTCCAACGGTGTGGTTGAAATTGAACAGGCTTATGTTCAATTTGACTTCAATGAAAACACGATGCTCGACGCCGGTGTCATCCTGATACCGGTTGGTATTATCAATGAAACACATGAACCTGCTACTTTCTACGGGGTGGAACGTAATCCGGTTGAAAAATATATTATCCCATCAACCTGGTCTGAAGGAGGAGTCATGTTATCCGGGCATTACGCATCCGGATTCAGTTACGATGTTGCCCTGCATTCGGGATTAAATAAAGGAACAAATATTCGTGGTGGACGTCAGGGTGTTTCTGAAGCCGTTGCAAATAATCTGGCGACTACCGCCAGAGTTAAATACACAGGTATTCGTGGCCTGGAACTAGCCTCAACGGTTCAGTATCAGGATGATATGACACAAGATAGTAGCGACAATGTTGGCAGCGCCACATTATTTGAAACCCATGCACGTTACAGTTATAAAAAGCTAACGCTCACCGGTTTATATGCACGCTGGAATATTAACGGCAGCGGTGCTTCTATCGCACAGAAAAATAAACAGGATGGTGCTTACCTGGAAGCATCTTATAAAATAACCCAAAAATTCGGTATATTCGCTAGACAGAACCAGTGGGATACTGGCGGCAACGGTGACACAAAGAAAACACAGGCTGATGCTGGTATCAATTACTGGCCGGTTGAAAATGTAGTAATAAAAGCGGACTATCAGGCGCAAAATAATATTGCTGGAAACTTTGATGGTTTTAACCTTGGTATTGGCTACCAGTTTTAACTATGATAAAAAAATCACTTCTCCTTCTTATTTTTCCTGTTACCATGGCGATAAGTATCATGGCCAATGCCGGTAGTATTTACCAGCAGCCCGCTGACTTTATTAAACAGGTTTTTGATGACCATCCACCACAACCCAGGGTATTATGGCTGAACACGGAACTTAAAAAAAACATAGCCACCATTCTCGGACACCGATACAAAGGTCTGCGTATTCGTTACTGGCAACAGAAAGAGCGTACATTATGGATACTGGAAGCAATTGGTAAGGATAAACCAATTACAACCGGTATCGTTATTAACCATGGACATATTGAACAGCTGAAAATACTGGTCTATCGTGAAAGTCGTGGTTGGGAGGTTCACTACGATTTTTTTACCAACCAGTTCAAACAGGCTACGTTGGAAAAAAACGGACAACTTAATACCACCATTGATAATATTTCAGGTGCCACTCTTTCTGTTCGGGCGATTAATAAACTTGCCCGGGTGGCACTGCTGCTGGATCAGTTTATACAACAGAAAAAATAGTATTTTCTAAAATTAAAACACAGAGATAATGACCCGGCATAAACCTAAAAAATTTACCGCCTTTCTATGGCACCGGCGTATCGGTTTATTTGCACTCGTCCTGGTTATTATTCTTGCCATAACCGGCATTATGCTTAACCATACAAATTTATTAAACCTTAATAAAACCTATATTAAAAATGCTTTTATTCTTAACTGGTATGGCATTCAGCCTGAAGGTGAGCCAGTCTCATACCGTATAAACCATAACGCGAAGCAATATATTATTAGCACATGGCAGAATAAATTATTTTTTAATAATAAAATAATTAGCACACTGGATGAAAATCCACATGGTGCCATTAGTAGTGGGCAATTTATTGTGCTTGCCCTGGATGATAAGATTATCCTGTTATCCTATACAGGTGAACTAATCGAACAACTTTCAACTACTACCAGTTTCAATCATATCCTGCGTCTGGGTATTAAAGATAAACGCCCGGTGATAGAAGCCACTGACCATCTTTATTATATGGCAGATAAAGATATACTGAACTGGAACATCACGACAAACGATGGAATAAACTGGTCAAAAACATTTTCACTCAGTAACAATAAACACGAACAGCTACTGCTGGCATATCGTGGTAAGGGGCTAAAGCTGGAACGGATTATTCTCGACCTGCACAGTGGTCGTATTTTTGGTGTTTATGGTATTTACCTGATGGATGCGGCAGCCATAGCCCTACTCTGGTTATCTTTAAGTGGCCTGTGGGTATGGAACAGTCGCCGTAAAAAAATGCGCCATAAGAAACATTTTCAAAAACATCATAGAGATCAGGAATAAGTATCCTTTTTGTCCGTTTCAGTAATATCTCACCCGGCCGCTGCGTTTCTGGCTAAAATTTTATCCAGATGATTTGCAAAGGCTTTCCGGTCACTTTGATTGAATGCAGGCGGGCCACCTGTATTTACCCCACCTGAACGCAGACTATCCATAAAATCGCGCATACTAAGACGGGATTTTATATTATCTTTGGTATAACGTTCTCCTCGCGGGCTAAGTACAACGCCGCCTTTTTCAATGACATCTGCGGCCAGGGGAATATCACTGGTAATAACAACATCATCCGCAGTCAACCGTTTAACAATTTCATTGTCTGCCACATCGAACCCCTGCCCGACCTGGATAAAATGAATATAATGTGACGCAGGAATTTGCAGAGGCTGATTAGCAACCAGTATCAACTGTATTCCGGTACGTTGCGCAGCTCGATACAAAATTTCTTTTATTACCACTGGGCAGGCATCTGCATCAACCCATATTTTCATTGTGCGGTTTTGTGTTTTTGAATCAAACACGGTTGCATTATTCATTATTCATTATTCATTATTCA
>CAYXNL010000001.1:20886-44736 GCA_964466455.1 uncultured Thiotrichaceae bacterium | reverse complement strand
TGTGTTTTTGAATCAAACACGGTTGCATTATTCATTATTCATTATTCATTATTCAACAGAGTACGTTTATGTTGATGAGTATCAATAATATACACTAAAGCAAGTATAATATGATATTAATATAGCCGTTGATTTTTAGAAAAATGACGTTTATCCTTCTTACGTTCGTGGCCTTTCCCGTGCTGGTGCCCGGCATATCCTCTGTCGTACGTCGGATCACATCAGACATCGATTAATATCGCATCAAGGAGATAATCTCATGCAACTGCACCGTACCCGGATATTTCTTCTCCTGTGATTCATGTTCAACCTGCTCCTGAGTAGAAATAAACTATAGGGTACCTCTATTAATTGCTTGCAACCTCTGGCTTTACCCACTCGTCTACACGACATTAATGATTACGACTGGTAAATAATGATTCACGAGTAGATTCCATTACAGCGCTAACAACAGGATGTTTAATTCGACGCTCAATAGTAATCGCATAAAAATGCTCTTTTACCTCATTAATCTGTCCAATCGTAGTTACCTGATATTGCAACTCAACTTCAGCTTCGATAACGGCGGGGGCAATAAAAATGCCAGCACCTTCCTTTCCAAAGGCTTTCATTAATGCGCTATCATCGAATTCAGCAATCAAACGTGGATGAATATGAAGTTTATCCAGGTACTGGTCAATACCGGCTCGTAGTTGCGTACCGCTAGCGGGTAGTAATATCGGTGCGCCATCCAGGCAATAAGGAAAATCACCTGATAGTGTTGTCGCTACTTTTTCCGTACTAAAAAAACTAATTGCGCATTCACCAAGTTTATGGCTAAAGCCACGGGTACTGACAGTCGCCGGGATGGGGCGATCAGCCAGTACCAGATCAAGATGATGCACAGACAGCTCAGCTAAAAGCGTGTCGAGATCTGCCTCGCGACAGGTCATTCGTACCGATTCTGACATCTGTAACGCCGGGTGAAGGATACGATGTGCGATGGATTTGGGCAGAACATCGACCACACCGACTCGAAACTGCTGAGGACGCTGTTCCGGTAACTGATGTATCACTGCTTCCAGCTCACTGCCCAGGGAAAAAATATCATTGGCATAGCCCAGTACCAATCGACCGGTTTCCGTCAATTCCAGATTACGTCCGACACGAGTAAACAGCGCCTCACCAAGGTGGTCTTCCAGCAATGCCAGTTGCCCACTAATCGTTTGTGGTGTCAGGTGCAACCGTTCACTGGCGCGGACAACACCACCTTCTGTGGCTACCGCCCAAAAATAGCGTAGATGTTTATAGTTAATCATAATGTTATTACTTCGTATTTTACGAATATACACGAAAGAATATTCGAATTTTATTTATTGTCAATCCAATTTAGTATGGTTTTACGTTAAATCAGGAAAAACCCTGAGGAGGATAAAATGCTAATTGACATACAATCTCGCCATTTCTCTCTAACCGATGCATTGCGCTGTCATGCTGAACATCAACTGCGTTTAGCATTAACCTGCTGCAATAATCATATCCAGCGCATTATCATGCGATTGTCTGATATCAATGGCCCACGCGGCGGCACCGATAAACATTGCCATTTACAGGTAGTACTGGCTGGATTACCCGATGTAGTGATCGAAGATACCAAGGCTAATATGTACGCCGCCATTAATCATGCTACTGATCGCGCAGGACATACTTTGACGCGCAAAATTAATCGTCAACAAACACGCTTAAAACATGGCCGTCAGCCGGAGCTGAATAGTGACCCGTCCTTTTTACAACGACAAGATGATTAAACAAAGACAGACTGAACAAAAACGAGGCTTTTAATAATGAACAATACAATAAACACATCCGTACATTACGGGCAGGCGGCGACACTCTCCACTAACAGGGTTATTCGCAATACTTATACGTTACTAGCAATGACCCTGCTATTTAGTGGTTTAACTGCCGCTGCTTCGATGGCGCTTAACTTACCTGGCCCTGGCCTGGTACTGACACTTGGCGGTTACTTTGCCCTGTTATTTTTAACCACAAAGTTTCGCGATAGCGCCGCTGGGCTAGGATTTGTTTTTGCCCTCACCGGCTTTATGGGTTATACCCTCGGACCAATCCTGAATAGTTATCTGGCCTTACCCAATGGTGGCCAGATAGTAATGACCGCTATGGGTGCAACCGGTGCAATTTTTCTCGGTTTGTCGGGTTATGCACTTACTACCCGCAAGGATTTCAGCTTCATGGGCGGCTTCCTGATGACCGGCATACTGGTTGCTTTTCTGGCAAGTCTGGTCAGTATCTTCTTTACCATACCGGCACTGTCACTTGTAGTATCGTCCCTGTTTGTACTGCTGATGTCTGGCCTCATCCTGTATCAGACCAGTGAAATTATCCATGGCGGCGAAACTAATTACATTATGGCAACGGTTACCCTGTTCGTTTCAATCTTCAATCTGTTCACCAGCTTATTACATTTACTAGGGATCATGAGTGACGATGATTAAAATTTAACGGAACAGAATAAGCGATTCCAACGCAAGCGGAAGGGGAATACACCCGCCGCCTTCGCGTTAATGATTTACTGGTTTGTATTAATGCAATTAACATATGAGTTAATTATATAAATTGCCTTATGCGTTAATATTTACTATAATAACCTTATGTTTTAACACAGACGATAATTTATGAATGATTATTTACATGATCTGGTCATAGAGGCACTTGAAACGGCCAGGGAACAGGGACTGACACAGAAAGGACTGGCATCCATCTCTTCACTGGATGAGGTCAGTCTCTCGCGCCTGAAAAAAGCTAATGATGCCAAATTCAGTACTCTGGCAGAACTGGGTCGTAGTATTGGAAAAAAACTGGTATGGGTTGATGATAACGCTTCCGGGCTGCCGGAGCTTGTCCGCAAAGGCAATGTATTCTGGTAACAGACAATGAAAGACCGATACGCCGTTATCTGGACGCAACTTGCTGGTCACCCGATAAAAATGGGCACACTGGTTGTTACCGATAAAGAAGCGCGGTTTACCTACGAAAGCACCTATATCGACACCGGTCTGCGCGGCCTGGGGCTGGTTTACATCCCTCAGGCATTCAGGAATACCATTGTCCGCAAAAGGAACGAATACTTTAACCTCCACCCGCCTGTTCAGGCATTAATTCCACCGCATGCAGAAGACAATCTCTTACGTACTCTGGTAGTAAAATATTTAAATCGTATCCATATTGAAATGGAATCGGGGTTTGATACCGACTGGGAGATTTTAATGCATTCCGGCCACGGTGCAATTGGCCATCTGGACGTTTTTGCCAGCGACACTATTGCCGAACGATGGTATGTCACACCCCAGAAAAAAGATCTGGTAGAACTGGATGATAAATTCGGCTTCAGCCTGAAAAACTATCTGCTTTGGTACGATGGCGATGCAGAACCGATTATTGATATCCTCGGGCCAACACCAACGGTTGGTGGCGCTATACCCAAATTGCCATTATCTATCAATAAAGCCGGCTGGGACGGTCGTATTGGTTTGCCGCGCCGGTTCGGGGACACGGATCGTATCGATATTTTACTGAAACTGGAAAACACTAACCGCTATCCCGGCATTATTGAGCTGGAACAACTGGGTCTGTCGGTTCATCAGGATGCAGGATTCGAGGTTCCCCGCCACTGGCCGGTAAAAATAAAAGGTCTGCATGCACTGGCTATTGAACGATTTGATCGCAGCGCGGAGGGTCTCCCCGTTTTTATGGAATCGGTTCACAGCCTGCTGGCATCCGGCATCAAAGATGTCACCACCCATTACAGCCGCCCTTATGATGATATTGTTAAAGCCATTGACAGTGTTAAACTACCGTTTATAAAGAATCGTGTAACAGCAAAAAAACATCTGCTTGAACGGTTGATACTGGCCATGCTAACAGGCAATGGTGATCTACACCTGCAAAACCTGTCATTTATTGAGCGTGAAGGTGAAATAATTTTCAGCCCCGTGTACGACCCCGTTCCCATGCGCGCCTATTCTATCCATAACACTCTGGTTCCACAGGGTATGAGCTTTGGTGACTATGGTGATATTATTGATAACAAAACAATCGGTTTTAGCGAAGCGATGTTACGTTTCACAAAAGCGATGGGCTTTAATAAAAACGGCCTGATCGACTCAATAGCACGCCTGCTTCAGGTTACCCGGAACTATCACCAGCGTGTCCAGTCATTGGCAACACTACCGGATGATTATAAAAACAACCTGATTGCAGTGACCAACAGAGTACGCCAGCAATTTCAGGACTTTTAGGGCATGATAATTATAAAAGTGCCTGCGCGTTCTTCTGTTTTCTGATAACACGCTCCATTGCTACGGCTGCCGCATTAAAACCGAAGCTTGCCGTAACGGCTACTACCGATCCATAACCAAAGCTGCAATCCAGCGACAGGCCAGCTACGCCCGGTTTTTTATAACCAACATTACCGTCTTTGTCCGGATAACGCTGTTGCTCGGTAGAATAGATACAGGGAACCCCGAAGCTGCGTTTCAGGTTACGGCTAAACCCATACTGCTGGCGCAAACGTAAACGCACCGATGCCGCCAGCGGGTCATTCCAGGTACGGGCAAGATCGGCTACTTTTATTTGTGCTGGGTCGGTTAACCCGCCTGCACCACCTGTGGTTATAACCGGAATTTTATTACGCCGACAAAAATAGATTAGTGCCGCCTTGTATTTAATACGATCAATCGCATCAATGACGCAGTCAAAACCTGTTTGAATAAAATCGGATAGATTATCTTCATTAATAAACTGCTCAATTGTATGACATTCACAGTCGGGATTTATATCAAGAATACGCCGTTTCATCACGGTCGCTTTCATCTTCCCCATGGTTGATTCCAGCGTATGACACTGCCGGTTAACGTTA
This sequence comes from uncultured Thiotrichaceae bacterium, assembly GCA_964466455.1. GTDB lineage: Bacteria > Pseudomonadota > Gammaproteobacteria > SZUA-229 > SZUA-229 > S010-25. Next base: position 39,818 of record CAYXNL010000001.1, on the reverse strand, counting down.
CTGCGTGTAATATCGTCACCATCAATCAGGGTTATTTTTCCTATACCGGTACGCGCCAGCGCTTCAGCCGACCAGGAACCAACACCGCCAATCCCTACCACACAGACATGAGCACGCTGTAGTAATACAAAATCATCACGACCATAAACACGCGCCAGCGAACCAAATCTTTCTTCATTCATATCTTATATCAGGGTAAAAGGTAAAAAATTTACATTAAGCTCAGACTTTATCTTTTTTGCTTTTAACTGCCAACTGTAACCTTTGTTTTGCTATAAAATAGGTCATTTTTATTCGGAAACAACCTTCAATGCCATCTCTAGCCAACAAAGCAAACCGTATCGGGTTTGTCAGCCTCGGTTGCCCCAAGGCCACAGTCGATTCCGAACATATTCTGACCCAACTGCGCGCTGAAGGATACCTGATTACCTCCAGTTATGAAGATGCCGACCTGGTCGTAGTAAATACCTGCGGATTTATTGACGATGCGATAGAAGAATCACTGGATGCGATTGGCGAAGCCCTGAGTGAAAACGGCAGAGTTATCGTTACCGGCTGTCTGGGCGCAAAAGGGGATATTGTTAGACAGACCCACCCTGCCGTACTGGCTATAACCGGCCCGCATGCAACCGATGAAGTCATGCAGGCTATCCATCAATACCTGCCACCTGAACACGATCCGTTTGTAGATCTGGTACCGCCCCAGGGTATACGGTTAACACCGCAACACTACGCCTACTTAAAGATTTCAGAAGGCTGCAACCACCACTGTAGCTTCTGTATTATTCCCTCTCTGCGTGGTGAGCTGGAGAGCAGACCGGTGAACGATGTCCTGAAAGAAGCCGAACGTCTGGTTGCCTCCGGGGTCAAGGAATTGCTCGTTATATCACAGGATACCAGTGCTTACGGTGTTGATGTGAAATACAGAACAGAATTTTATCGCGGCCAACCGGTAAAAACGCGGATGACCGAATTATGCGAAGTATTAGGTCAGTTCGGTATCTGGGTACGATTACATTATGTCTATCCCTATCCGCATGTAAACAATGTAATCCCACTGATGGCAGAAGGCAAAATTCTCCCCTATCTGGATATACCCTTTCAACATGCCAGTACCAGAATACTACGTGCCATGAAACGCCCCGCCTGTGGTGAAAACACCCTGCAACGTATCCGGCAATGGCGTGAGATATGCCCGGATATTACTCTGCGCAGTACCTTTATTGTCGGCTTTCCGGGTGAAACAGAAGAAGATTTTATCCAGCTACTCGACTTTCTTGATGAGGCACAACTCAACCATGCTGGCTGCTTTGCGTATTCTCCTGTCGAGGGCGCAACGGCTAATAAACTGGAAGGAGGAATTGCCGAAGAAGTCAAACAGGAACGAGTGCAACGCTTTATGGAAAAGCAGGCCATTATCAGTACTGCGAAACTCAAAACCAGTATCGGTAAAACCCTGGAGGTAATTATTGACCACACAGAAGAAGAAATTATTGGTCGCAGCCGTGGCGATGCACCGGATATTGATGGTCTGGTTTTTATTGATAAAAGTCCTGAAATAACCGTTCAGACTGGAGATATTGTCAAAGTCACGATCCGGCAGAGCGATAGCTATGACAGGTGGGGAGTTATGGATACGGGCATATCATAAGATCGACACCTTATACCGACCCTCTTCCCGGCCTTCCTCCTGCCTCTATCTGGCTCGCTCACTTGTTGGATAGATAATATCGACAACCTCCACTACCTGACTCCCGGCCTTATCTATTATGCCCGGCAGTATGGTCAGATCCAGTCCGGTGATGGCAAGTGTTTCAGGTTCAAAAGAAAGCATTTCATCCAGCATATGTTCATCCACGGTTACACCCGGACTGATAGCATTAACAATACAGTCAGCAATATGAACAATTGCTGTCTCTACGAGATGTTTTTCCGCTTTTAGCGGAGTATGATGAAAACGGACAACATCCTTCAATATATCATCCAGATTCCAGCTATCAATCAGCGCACCGCCCACATCCGCATGATTAAAACCAATGATTTCTTTCTCCGCCAGATATAGAACACCATCATTTTCTGCCGCTTCCAGCAACACCTTCTGGGATAGTTCTGGCTCTTTATAATACAACAGCAGCTTACCGATATCGTGCAACATACCGGCAATAAACAGACGTTCCCCATGCAGAAGATGACAATGCCTCGAAAGCAGACGGGAAATAACTCCTGTATATACACTATGGCGCCAGAATAGCGTAACATCCAGCAACTGATTGGGAATACGGGCGAATGTTTTTACCGCAGAGGTAGCCAGAATCAGGTTGCGCAGATCATTTTCGCCCACCACGGATACTGCCCGACTGACCAGGTCGACTTTAACTGCCAGCGCATAATAAGCGCTGTTAACAATACGCAAAATACGAGCAGTCAGTGCCGGGTCGTGGCTGATAACATCGCCTAGCTGTCCGGCAGTATGCTCAGGATCATCCAGTACCTGATTGGCACGTAGATAGATTTCCGGTAGAGAGATGAGATGCACCACTCCCTGCACAAGTTCTTCCGCTGTTTTTACCATGTAGTACCCTGACACCTTGAATTTTTATTAATCGGTAAAGACATCACCCGCTATTTTTTACCGTACAGCCGGCTTATCAATAACACAATATCAAATATAGCCGTTATTTTATTACTGTCATCGTATTAAGAAGATAAAAACTAAAGCCTGTCCTTCGGTTACTATACAGTTACTAACAGGATGGATGAAAAGGATGCTTATTGTTCAATACACGCTGTAAATACCTCCATGTAAGCTCGACACCCGCATCCCTGCGGCTGACGGTCTTTAACAATAAGCATCCTTTTCATCCGTTTCAGTAATACCTCTTCCCTGCACAAAACGAATGAATACTTTACAATTAGCAGTAATAGCTACTTTACCTCAGTATAAAGCATGAATGATCCCGTTACCCTTACTTCCGCCTTCCTGCTTGGCCTGTTCAGCACAGTGCACTGCATCGGTATGTGTGGAGGAATTATCGGCGCGCTAAGTTTAAGCCTGCCGGTTCAAATTCGTAACCATAAACCAAAATTATTTGCCTTTGTGGCAGCGTATAACCTGGGACGTATTAGCAGTTATACACTGGCCGGACTGATTGCCGGCACCGTAGGAACCAGTGTATTGCAGGCCATAGGGCTTGATCAAAGCCATGCTATCTTGCGTATTGCCGGTGTCACCATGATGGTTGCCATTGGTCTGTACCTGTCCGGGTGGTTACCGCAACTGGCCATGGTAGAAAAAATCGGTATCCCCGTATGGAGAAGGCTGGAACCGATAGGCCGAAAACTTATTCCGGTTCGCTCCCTGCCCAGAGCATTGATATATGGCATAATCTGGGGCTGGCTACCCTGTGGAATGGTTTATTTTGTTCTACTCTGGGCGCTGACTGCTGGAAACGCATTACACGGTGCCCTGACCCTGCTGGCATTTGGACTGGGCACCCTGCCAACATTAATGACAACCGGGCTTATGACCTCCTGGATGACTCGTTTTGCCCGCTCCCGGCGGGCTCGGCAGGTTATCGGCCTGTTAATTATCCTGATGGCAATTGCCAGTCTGTTTATACCTATGGCCAGTCACCATTAATCAACCACACTGGCTAAGGAACACCTGTACTCATGGCTCTATACCATCGGGGAAGTAGCTCTATATCCACTAAGGTTTTATACTCAGGCCAACCTGCACAACCATCAACATCATAAAGGCATTACCCCATGGTTCAGTACAAAGCAAATTATAGCCGAAGCATTCTGTTTCAACTGGTACTACTTTCTGTTATAACCGCATTTTTATTAATGCTGAACCTTAATTTTCTAAAGGAAGTTTATTTCACCAATCAGGTTACCAATACCGGTTATATTATTAATAGTGCTATTCTTGGCCTATTTGCCTTTGGTTTGATAAAGCTAATCAGTCTGTTACTACGCTATATGCGTGAAGAAAATGCACTAACCCGTTTTCTGAAAAATGTGGAGAGTGAAGTTACCATACCGACCGAACATATCAATATAAAATCACTCATCTATAATCGCTATGCATCGGTACTGGAAATTAGCAAGCATAATGTTGCGGTAAACCATAGCGCACTGGCATCAACACTAATGGCAACCGAAAACACCCACCTTAGTCTGCCGCGTTTTATTAATAACATTCTGATCCTGACCGGAGTTTTTGGTACCATCGTATCACTTTCCATCGCATTATTTGGAGCCTCCAAAATTATTGACAGCGCTAATGGAATCGGTGGAATGAATCTTGTTATCCACGGTATGTCAACAGCATTATCCACCACGGGTACAGCTATCGTCTGCTATATGTTCTTCGGCTATTTTTATATGAAACTAACCGACGTACAAACAGAATTACTCAGTGGTATCGAACAGGCAACAACACTGTATATTATGCCACGTTTTACTTATCAGACTGACAGCATGCTGCATGAAATAGGAAGTTTGGTAAAAGCATTACATACTGCTGCACAAACCATGTCACAAACCCAGATCGATTTTACCGAGGCCGGACGAAATCTGAACGCAATTACCAATACTTATGCTGACCAGCAGAAACGTATGAGTACTGATATTGAAGAGATAAAAACACTGTTACGTCACGGATTCCGGCTTTCCGAATAGAGTAATAACACTTTAGTTAATAGAATATTTATGAGTAATGGATTTGTCGATCTTCGACACAAACACTTAAACAGTGAAAGCTTCTGGCCATCCTTCACCGATATTATGATGGTGATAGTGATGATTTTCCTGATGTCTTCGATGATATTAGTAGTACAGAACTGGAAGTTACTGGATCAGTTACGCAACAGTGTTAGTGCACAGAAAAAAGCATCCAGAATTATTGATAATACGTCCAGAGAAAACTCCTCACTGGAGGAGCAGCTTGCTCAGGCGCAAAATGATATATCTATGTTACGGATAGAAATTTTGCAGGCGCATGAACAACATACCAAATTTGAGAACACTATTGAAAACAAAAATAAACAAATTGTTATTATACTAAACAAGAATACACAGTTAAAAAACTCTCTTGAAAATTTACAGGAAAACATTAATAATCTGACTGATAAAGTTGAATTGCTTAGCCAGAATTTATCGCAGTTAAATATTAGTATTGGACAGAAAAGAAAAGCACTGGAACAGGCCAGACAGAAAATTATTATTATCAGCCAAAATAATGACGCTAATTCAAGAAAATTGACTGACCTGCAGGGTGACTATGGTTCACTCCAGATAAAATATAATAAACTGATCAGACCGGCACGAACAGCCAAAGGAAAATACGTTGTCAGTGTCAATTTTGAACGTATTAACGGTCGTGAACGTATTCGTTTTAAAGATGCTAACGATAGTCAGTACCGCATTGTTGACAATAGGAAACTGCATAAAATACTTGCTCAGTTAAAAAAATCTCATCCAGGGAAATTATATATCAAAATAGTCATCCCCAAAGATAGCGGCCTGACTTATAACGAAGCATGGAATTTCATGCAGGATTTATTGAACAAATATGACTATTATTCACAGGAATAAATGCCGTTATTATCGATAATGTGAAAGAAATATTTTCAGTTATATTCTATACTATGGCTAACGATACCTGAGCAGCCTCTGAGCCATTCGTGAATAAACATCCTGGGTCCAGGCTTATTCAGATATTTCCGGGGAAACAACAGAAAGTCAGATAATTAACGTGCCTGTAGTACCAAAATGCAACCAGATCAACTGAAGAAATTAGTTAAGTACCTTGTAGTCAGTATCCTGCTATGCCTGTCTGCCGCGCCTGAAGCGATGGCTGCTAAATCAAACTACCCGCTCGTTACCTATAAATGTGATCCCGGTGCCGATATTGCCACCATCACGAATTCATTACTCGAAGGAAATAAAGGCGCTACTTTTCATTACTCAGCTAAGAATGGTACCTACTCACCATGGAACATGGTTGATATTAACCATGAAAGTGATTCAACCGAAATTATTCGCACCAGGAAGGTCACCAGAACCTGCTCTCTTAGCTCGGGCGATTACACCATTACCCTGGAACCACAGGTATTTAGTCGTGATATGGACGGCATTTGCGGATCATCCATTTCAACGGCTTTTACGGTAACAATTGACGGCGTAGACATTCAGGAACGTACCCCATTTGAGGACTTCTGCCGTGGTAACTCACCCATTATCACCCGGGTAACAATTTTTGGCAAAACAGGTGAAGTAAAAATAAAGCGTATCGCACGTTACAAATTCCATTGATCCGCCTGAAATAATCCTCGCTACCGAAACATTTCCTGCTAGAATTGCTGCACTCTGTTAATGAACCACAGGCAGGTACGATTATGATTCAACTTCTTGCATCTTTTGCATTATTTGCATTTTTTCTCGTTACCCCGCTGGCAAATGCTACCGCACAGAACAGCGGCAAAATAACGCACAGTAACGTACCCACATCTGCACAAACTATTACTTCAAGATCAGGCATGACCAGCCGGTATAATGGTAACCATTTTAACCAAACCCCATTCTGGCAACACCATACCCGGCAATATTACTCGCGCGACTATTTTCCAGAGCCATTTAGCTATCCGACTGATCCGGTACAGGTAATTAAGGATACACTGAGAAAAATCACCACATTTACTACACGTGCCGAAAATATTAGTCCAGCGAACTTACGCCATTTTATTAAAACACAAATCATCCCCCATTTTGACTTTAATAATATGACACACTGGATTATCGGGCCTTACGCCCGATATATGTCTCCTGAAGAAAAAACAGCTTTTCAGAAACAGCTGCGCCAAACTTTCCTTTCCAGTCTAGCCAGGAACCTGGGAAGTTTTGATGCAGCAAATACACAAATTCGCTTCATTCCTGCCCAATATCGTGGGCCGATGGAAGCATTTGTACGCACTATCATCTACCATCGAGGCACGAGTCCAATGCGGTTAAATTTCCGTATGCGCCGAGCAGGTAATGACTGGAAAATTATTGATGTACGTGCGAACGGCGCCAGTGCTGTGCTCTATTATCGCCAGCATTTTATGTCACAACTACACCAGTATCGTAATAACTATTAATACTCGCCAGAGAATTTCTGCATAAACAACCCGGCGGCAATCTATCGGGCGTCAGGAAACCTCTGAACAGGTCGTAAACGAACATCATGGGTTCTGAATCTCAATCTATTTTACCCGGACTCGTTCAGAGGTTCCTTAGCAGCCAGATAAAAATTTATTCGCAAGGTACGGTAACTTATTACTAATGACTGACAGCACGGCACAACAACCTGCTCGACATAAAAAGAATATTATTCTAATTATAGGTGTTTTGCTTATTGCCTTTATTGCGATAAACTGGCATGAAACGGTTAACACTGTTGAATGTACCCCTGAAATTATTCAACACAGACCCGATGTTATTATGCTTGGCGCCTGGTGGTGCACATACTGCTACCAGGCAAAGAAGTATTTCCAGGAAAATCATATCAGTTATTGTGAATATGATATGGAAAACACAAAACGAGGGAAACAACTTTATAAAGAAATGGGAGAAGGCGCTATTCCACTACTTCTTATTGGAAAATATCGCCTTCAGGGTTTTAATCCTGAACAGATTAAAGCCGCCATTAAAGAGACTCATAATCAGAAAACCAACTCACTACTTTAACAATGCTTGATAAACTACAACAATTTTTTCATCACTACCTGAGTAATACGGAAGATAATCAGAAGCCACTGGAACACAGGCTTCAGCTTGCCTGCGCCGTATTGATGGTAGAAATGATATATGTTGATAATGAAGTAACCGACACAGAACAACAAAAGATCCGGCAGTTATTTAATCAGGAATTCAACCTGGCTGAAGATGAAACAGAGTCTTTATTGAAACTTGCCACTGATAAAAAACGTCAGGCAACAGATTATTATGCATTTACTTCACTGTTAAATGAGCATTACACTCAACAACAAAAGATTAATCTGGTTGCTGATCTGTGGTCATTGGCCTTTGCCGATGGAAAACTGGACAAATACGAAGAACATCTGGTACGTTGTCTGGCTGATTTACTGCATGTACCACACCACGCTTTTATAAAAACAAAATACGAAGCCTGTTAAGGGCACCTCTATACCAACACGAAGCTACAATGAAACCGGTTTTAATTAACAACACAGTAAAGATGGATCAACTGCTAGATGATTTTTTAAATGAACCTGTTCTTAGTATTGATACTGAATTTTTCCGCGAAACTACTTTTTACCCGCACCTTGGCCTGGTACAGATTGCCAGTAATAATATTGTCGCCTGTATCGATCCACTTGCCTTTGATGCCAGGCCTGCCCTGCAGAAAATTTTCCTTAACCCCCGTACAATTAAGGTATTCCACTCCTGCTCTCAGGATCTGGAAGTTCTGTTTCATCACTTTGGTTTTATCCCCGCACCAATACACGACACCCAGATTGCCTGTGCATTGTTAGGCCGGCATGACCAGATTGGTTATGCCAGTATGGTAGAAGCAGAACTGGGGGTGCAGTTACCTAAAACCCAGACCCGAACCAACTGGATAAAGCGCCCTTTAAGCACACAGCAAATTAATTATGCCGGTGATGATGTTTATTATTTGTATCAGGTCTATAAAATTCTGCATAAAAAATTAACAGATAAAGGGCGTCTGGAATGGTTTGAAGAAGACTGTCGCAGATTATACCCGACACATTCCAGTGAAACCGTTCAATCAGACATATCGTTTAATGCCAACACACAGACACTCTGGCAACGTATTAAGGGTGGCCGGAAGTATCACGGTAAAAAACTGGCAATTATTCAGGCTATTGCATTGTGGCGTGAAAATATTGCGATAGAAACCGATACCACCCGACGACGAGTTCTGCGTGATGAAGAAATTATTGAACTTAGCCTGCACCCTCCAACAAAGCTGACGGATATTAATTATCTGTTAGCGAACCGTTTTTCTGTTTCCAACGAACAGCAGATACTTCTATTTAAAGCCATTAAAAAGGCACTTGACCAAATCCCGGCACTGTGGCCAGAAAACAATCATCAGATACTTTCAGCGTCTCAAAAAAACCAGTTAAAAGCAGCACAGAGGCTACTTAACGCCAAAGCAGATAAACTCGGCATATCCAGCACCATCTTATGTTCAAGAAAAGAACTGGAAAAGCTGATAACAACAAATAGAGAATGCGTTGTACTAAAAGGCTGGCGAGGTCAGTGTATTGGTAAACAACTACTCAAAGAAACAGGAATTTCATGATTTTATCGGGAAATTAAACGCATTAATGGATTGATAAAATTTCTTAGCCGATTACAATAGGAAGGGTAACGACAATAATAATATTTTTCAAAAAGAGGACACCGTATGTACAGTTACATTAAAAAAAGTCTGGTCATCCTGATAACCTTTGGTTTAATCAGCATGAGTTCATTTAGTTATGCAGATAATATGAAAGAGTTCGGTAATTACGTCGTTCACTACAATGCATTCCGAAGCGACACCATCTCGGCGGACGTTGCCAAACAGTATGATCTGCCACGATCCAGCAACCACGTTCTTATCAATATCGCCGTACTAAAAAAAGTACTGCACACGACAGGAGAGCCGGTAGCAGCAAAAATTGAGGGTTCTGCCAGCAATATGTCAGGGCAGTACAAGTCACTTAATTTCAAGCTGATAAAAGAAGGAACCGCAATGTATTACCTGGCTAATACTGAGATCAGTAATGGCGAACATCTGAAATTTGACATAAAAATCACGCCAGCAGGTGAAAAAAACCCGGTTCGCATACGCTTCGAGAAACGTTTTTTCACTAACTAGTGATAATCCTAAAATAACTTTTCATTGAAGAGCCAGGAATATAGAATGACGGCTCTTCAATGAAATATTTCTCCGTCAGGGAATCCTGTCTCTACCACCTGCCGTCCAATCAATACAATATAGCCATGATGGCGACTTTCATTATCATCACTGTATTCAAAGCTGAATAAACGACCTATCTGTAAGCCACTACCCTGTTTTTTACGCAACCAGCTACGCTGACACATGACAGAGGCATCCAGTAGCTGAACATGCGCCTTCTTACATTCATTCCGGCAATGAGACAGCACCAGCTCATTGCTTTTACGATTGTCCCACCAGTATAGAATAATCGCGATAACAATCGCTATGAAGAGTAAATTTTCCATGTTACACCTTAAAATACAGTGAAATATGTATACTTGTCATATCATAAACCATGATTTTCCTATAAAATTGGCCGATTATTTTTCCCGCGTTTGTCTGGAGAACACAAGACAAACGCCTGAACCAGATATATCGACAAGAGATCGTAAATTATGCTTGCAGATCAGGATACCATTAAACGCCTGGATTCATACAGTTATGAAGATTTACTCACCTGTAGCCGAGGCGAGTTATTTGGACCGGGAAACGCCCAGTTACCCGCACCCAATATGTTAATGCTCGATCGCATCACACACATTGCAAAAACCGGTGGCAGCCATAATAAGGGTGAAATACATGCCGAGCTGGATATTATCCCTGATTTATGGTTTTTTGAATGCCATTTTAAAAGCGATCCCGTTATGCCGGGCTGCCTGGGTCTTGATGCAATGTGGCAGCTGCTGGGATTTTATCTTGGCTGGACAGGACATCCGGGACGGGGACGAGCACTGGGTGTCGGCGATGTAAAATTCTCCGGTCAGGTCCGACCCACAGCAAAACTGGTAGAATATCAGATTAATATTAAACGTGTTATTGCCAGAGGGCTGGTGATGGGCATTGCTGATGCAGCAATGTTTGTGGATAAACGTGAAATTTATACTGCAAAAAACCTTCGGGTTGGATTATTCACCTCAACAAAAGATTTTTGAGGCATTATACCTATGAAACGAGTTGTAATTTCAGGCATAGGAATTGTCTCCTGCCTGGGAAATGATAAAAAAACGGTACTGGAATCGCTACAGCAGGGTCATTCCGGCATAAAATTTAAACAGGAATATGCAGATATCGGTATGCGCAGTCAGGTTGCTGGCAGCGTCATTATTGATGTTGATAATTTTATTGACCGTAAGATAAAACGCTTTATGGGTGATGCAGCCACTTATGGCTATATTTCCATGCAACAGGCTATCACCGATGCCGGACTTGATGACAATCAGGTTTCTAATATACACACCGGTATTATTATGGGTTCGGGTGGCGGTTCCTCTGCTAATCAGGTTGAAGCAGCGGATATCCTGCGTTCGAAGGGTATCCGTCGGGTAGGCCCATATATGGTTCCGCGCACCATGGCAAGCACCGTATCAGCCTGCCTTGCTACACCATTTCACATAAAAGGTGTCAATTACTCAATCAGTTCTGCCTGCGCCACCAGTACTCACTGTATCGGCAACGCCTGTGAACTGATTCAGCTTGGTAAACAGGATATTATCTTTGCCGGCGGCGCGGAGGAAGAACACTGGTCACTCAGCATGATGTTTGATGCAATGGGCGCACTCTCCAGCAATTTTAATGAGACACCCGAACAGGCTTCACGTACCTATGATGCAGACCGTGATGGTTTTGTAATCGCTGGTGGTGGTGCAACAATAGTTGTTGAAGAGATGGAACATGCATTAAAGCGTGGTGCCCATATCTATGCTGAAATTGTGGGCTACGGAGCCACATCAGATGGTTTTGATATGGTTGCCCCTTCCGGAGAGGGAGCAAACCGCTGTATGCAGATGGCCATGCAGAATATTAATGAAAATCTCGACTATATCAACTCACATGGAACCAGTACACCAGTAGGTGATACCAAAGAACTTCTTGCTATTCGTGAAACTTTTGGTAAAAACATCCCGCCAATTAGTTCAAGTAAATCACTGGCAGGACATTCTCTGGGAGCATCGGGTGCTCAGGAAGTGATTTATACCCTGTTGATGATGGAAAATAATTTTATTCAGGCATCGGCTAATATTGAAAAACTGGATGAGCAGGCTGTAGATATGCCTATTGTGACGCAAAGGCAGGATAATATTGATATGCAACTGGCAATGTCCAATAACTTTGGTTTTGGTGGTACTAATGGCTGTCTGGTTTTGAAAAAACACCACCACTGAGACAATAATAAGCACCACGGGAACCGAGAAACGACATAATTTACAGATTGACCGGAATAAATTCCATTTGTTTATTTATGTTATTTCTCCTTTCGTACACTTTGCATTTTTTGCGAACTATTTTTCACGGCAAGTGGGGAGAATCAAACCCCAGAGATTGATGCAGATTAATGCAGTGGTGCTACAATCATAACAAGAAAAATAATATGACAGGATACAGATAATGACTCGGCTAACGTTCAACACTGCAGCACTATTATTTATGTCGGGCTGCCTGCTGTTTTCTGGCTCTCTTCTAGCAGATGAACAGGTACCAGAATCACGCCCGGCACCCGTACAGAATATATCGTCAGGTAGTGCATCACAATCGCAACCAGGTCAGCCACTATCAGCCGTTGAATTAATGATACAACAACAGCAACAATCGGCCACCAAACAAAAATCACTACCGCCTAAAGAAATCCAGCAGGGTGAAACAATAAAAGTAAAAACATTCAATGAACCTCGCCGTGGTGCCAGCATGAATGAAGTCACAAAAATATTAGGCTCTCCACTGTCGAAAAAACCTGCCGTTGGCCAACCACCGATAACCAGATGGATTTATAACGACCGCGTGGTTGTTTTTGAATATTCCAGCGTTATTGACGTTGTTGCGCTTTAGCAAGTTGAAATATTGGCTGAAATAACCAGAAGTACATATCACCCCGACTCCAGCCTTTCCCAACGGTCATAACATTGCTGTAAAGCGACTTCTGCCTGCTGCAACTGATTCTGCGCAGCAATAACACACTGGCGATCCTGTTGAAAAAAACTATCTACTGCCATCTGCTGCTGTAACTGTGCGATTTCTACTTCATGCTGTTCAATTTTCTCAGGTAGCGCATCAAGCTCACGTTGTGCATTATAACTACGCTTCTTCACTTTCCTGGCCTTTTTCTGCGGCTCGGACTCGCTACGCTTTCCAGCGTCCGACGCGTTAGCAGGCGCCGTATTAGCCGCCGCTTCCTGCCGTTGGCGCAACCAGTCATCATAGCCACCAACATACTCATTTACCTCTCCATCACCTTCAAAGACCAGTGTACTGGTGACAACATTATTTACAAATTCCCGGTCATGGCTAACCAGTAAAAGGGTGCCTTCATATTGTAAAACCAGCTCTTCAAGCAACTCCAGTGTTTCAATATCAAGGTCATTCGTCGGTTCATCCATCACCAGTATATTGGATGGTTTTGAAAATAACCTGGCCAGCAACAGACGGTTACGTTCCCCACCTGACAATGCGCTTACCGGCGAACGCGCTCGCTCCGGGGCAAATAGAAAATCCTGCAAATAACTGATTACATGTTTATTTTTACCATTGATATCAATAAATTCGCGCCCCTGTGAAATGTTATCAAAAACACTGAGTTGTTCATTTAACTGGGCTCGCATCTGGTCAAAATAGGCAATTTCAAGTTTCGTCCCCAGGGTTATTTTTCCACTCGATGGTTGTAGTTCACCCAGTAAAAGACGTAACAGGGTTGTTTTACCCACACCATTAGGACCCAGAATACCGATTTTATCACCACGCATAACAGTGGCTGCAGGCAGATGAATAATATCTTTGTTCTGGTAATGAAAACGAATATTTTCCATTTCCACTACCAGCTTGCCGGAGCGTTCAGCTTTCGCTACCTGCATCGTTACCTGACCGGTTTGTTCACGCCGCTGGCTTCTCTCCTGTCGTAACTGTTGCAGGGCACGCACACGCCCTTCATTTCGTGTACGTCGGGCTTTAATACCCTGACGAATCCAGACCTCTTCCTGCGCCAGCTTTTTATCAAACTGGGCATTTGCTATGCTTTCTGCATGAAGTGCTTCTTCGCGACGCCTGAGATAAGTACCATAATCGCAGGGGTAATTACTCAGACAACCACGGTCAAGTTCTACAATACGGGTGGAAAGATGGCGCATAAAAGTCCGATCATGCGTAATGAACATCAGCGCACCATTAAAGGCCAGCAACTGCTCTTCCAGCCAGGTTATGGCTGTCACATCAAGATGGTTGGTGGGTTCATCCAGTAGTAGAATATCCGGTTTAACGACCAGCGCCTGCGCCAACAGTACCCGCCGCTTCATACCACCGGACAGTTTTGTGTAGTCCTCCTCCCCATCCAATTGCATACGACTTAAGATTTCTTCTACCTGCTGGTTTAACCCCCAGGCATTGGCACTGTCCACTTTATTCTGAATAACCGCAAGCTGCTCAATGGCCTGTTCACTGCTATCATTCTCAAGGCGTGAAATGGCATGATGATATTGCTGTAACAGTAGCGCATTCTCCCCCAGACCGGATGCCACTACATCAAAAATACTGCCCGACACATCGCTACGTGACTCCTGATCTAACATCGACAAACAAATGCTTTGTCGGTATTCGACTTCGCCGCTGTCTGCCTTTATTTGCCCGGCAACCAGTTTTAACAGGGTTGACTTACCGGTGCCATTGCGTCCCAGTAAACATAAACGTTCACCGGCATCAATAGATAGATTTAAATTTTCGAGAATAAGCGGGCCGCCAAACCCGAGTTGAATATTACGTAAGCGTATAAGAGCCATCACATCACTGGTATTTTAAAAACGCCTATTATACCGATACGATTGTGTAATTACCGTTACTTTATGCAATTAGCGTTATTTTGAAATGAATAAAAAGTGAGCAATAACAAAATACAGCCGACGATGCAGGGGGTAGACGAGTTAATCAACACCTACCCACAAACTTATCCCCAGATACTGGGGATAAGTTTTTTATTACTCTGTAGATAACGCCAGAAAACACGATGTTTTAGTAACCACAGAGGGACAGAATATGTAAATTTTTCCGATTAGAAGACAATGACATTTTGTCAGTTATCATAATCCAGTACCGGCGCCAGCCAACGCTCAGCGACAGCTAATGGCTGATTTTTACGTTTAGCATAATCAACCACCTGATCTTTCAGAATTTTACCCACGCCAAAATATTGTGCATCCGGGTGCGCATAGTAAAAACCTGACACTGCTGCGGTTGGCAGCATGGCAAAACTGTCGGTAATGGTAATCCCGACATTTTTATCTGGCTCAAGTAAAGCCCACAAAGTTGCTTTTTCAGTATGATCCGGACAGGCAGGGTATCCCGGTGCCGGGCGAATTCCCTGATACTCTTCTGCAATCAGTTCACCATTGGCAAGATTTTCATCCATCGCATAGCCCCAGTACTCGGTGCGTACCCGCAGATGCATAAGTTCGGCAAACGCTTCTGCCAGACGATCGGCAATCGCTTTTAATAAAATACTATTATAATCATCGTGGTCGGCTTCAAAACGTTGCAGGTATTTCTCAATGCCGATTCCCGCCGTAACCGCAAAGGCGCCGATATAATCTTTTTTATGCGATGACTCCGGCGCAATATAATCAGCCAGGCAACGGTTGGGGCGATCGTCCGGTTTAGCCATTTGCTGACGCAGGTGGTGCAGCACGGTTGTTACCTCGCTACGGTCTTCATCTGTGTAAACTGCGATGTCATCGCCAATACTGTTTGCTGGAAAAAAGCCAATGACCGAACGTGCCTGTAGCCATTTTTCTTCTACCACCTGATGCAGCATTTCCTGCGCATCATGATAAAGTTTCGTTGCTTCTTCACCAACAATTTTATCATCCAGAATTTTGGGGAATTTACCCGCCAGCTCCCAGGCGTGAAAAAAGGGTGACCAGTCAATGTACTGACTGATCTCTTTCAGTGAATAATCGGTAAAAATTTTAATACCGGTAAAGGTCGGTACCAGTGGCGTATAGTTGTCCCAGTCACCTTTGTATCTATTTTCCCGCGCCTGATCAAGCGTAAAAGTTTTACGTTTTATACTGCGCTTTTGCCGTTGAATACGCATTTTTTCATATTCATCTTTAATTTGCTGAATATAGGCTTCACTACGTTCTTCACTTAATAACTCCCCGGCCACTCCAACAGCACGTGACGCATCCTGCACATAAACGGCCGCTCTGGAATACTTTGGATCAATTTTTACCGCTGTATGGATACGTGAAGTGGTAGCACCGCCAATCAGTAACGGTATTGTCATCCCCAGACGTTCCATCTCTGCTGCCATATAAACCATTTCATCCAGTGAGGGGGTAATTAAACCTGACAGACCGATCATATCAACATTCTGTTTCCTTGCCTCGGTCAGAATGGTTTCTGCCGGTACCATTACCCCCAGATCAATGACTTCATAGTTATTACATTGCAGCACCACCCCAACAATATTTTTACCAATATCGTGCACATCTCCTTTTACCGTGGCCATTAGAATTCTGCCATTGGTTTGCACGACACCATCTTTTTCTGCTTCCAGATAAGGCATTAAATAGGCCACCGCTTTTTTCATTACTCGTGCCGATTTTACTACCTGTGGTAAAAACATTTTTCCGTCGCCGAATAAATCACCAACATGATTCATTCCATCCATTAGTGGACCTTCAATCACGTCCAGTGTTTTTTTCGCCTGCTGTCTGGCTTCTTCCGTATCTTCATCAATAAAATCAGTAATGCCTTTAACCAGTGAATGGGCAAGGCGTTCGTTAACTGGCAGTTCACGCCATGACATATCAAGACGCGATTCTGCTTTTTTACCCTCGCCCATGTAATTCGGTGCAATCTCAAGCAGGCGGTCAGTGCTGTCGGCGCGGCGGTTTAAAATTACATCTTCAACCGCTTCGCGCAGTTCTTTGGGCAGATCGTCATACACTGCCAGCTGCCCGGCATTGACAATACCCATATCCATACCTGCCTGAATAGCATGATATAAAAACACCGAGTGAATGGCTTCACGCACCGGGTTATTGCCACGAAATGAAAACGATACATTCGATACGCCGCCGGAAATCATGGCATGAGGCAGGTTTTGTTTAATGGCGTGTATAGCCTCGATAAAATCAACGGCATAATTATTATGCTCATCGATGCCAGTGGCTACAGCAAAAATATTCGGGTCAAAAATAATATCTTCCGCTGGAAAACCTGCTACTTCGGTTAACACTTTGTAGGAACGTGTACAGATTTGAACTTTACGTTCATACGTATCTGCCTGACCTTCTTCATCAAACGCCATCACAATAACTGCGGCACCATAACGCCGAACCAGTTTTGCATATTTGAGAAAATTATCTTCGCCTTCCTTGAGTGAAATAGAATTGACCACCGATTTGCCCTGCACACATTGCAAACCTGCTTCAATAATTTCCCATTTAGACGAGTCAATCATTACCGGCACCCGCGAAATATCCGGTTCCGCGGCAATCAGATTCAGAAATTTCACCATTGCGGCTTTCGATTCGAGCATGCCCTCATCCATATTAATATCGATGATCTGTGCGCCATTATCTACCTGCTGCGCCGCCACCGACAGGGCTTCCTCATAGGATTCTTCCATGATTAACCGTTTAAACATTGCCGAGCCAGTCACATTAGTACGTTCGCCAATATTCACAAATAATGAATCCGGTGTGATGTTGAAGGGCTCCAGCCCTGATAACCGGCAGGCAATCGGAAGCTCAGGACGCTGACGTGGTTTTTTATCCGCAACAACGTCAGCAAAGGCACGGATATGCTCCGGGGTGGTGCCACAACAACCGCCCACAATATTTAGAAATCCGGCCTGTGCCCATTCCGCAATGGATGCAGCCATGTCTGACGGTCCTAAATCGTAACCACCCATTTCATTAGGCAAACCGGCATTAGGATGGGCTGAAATATAAAATTCGGAAATACGTGACATCTCCTGCACATACTGGCGTAAATCCTCCGGCCCCAGGGCACAGTTCAAACCAATGGAAACAGGCTTACAATGGCGTAATGAATTATAGAATGCCTCTGTTAACTGACCGGTTAAAGTACGCCCCGACTGATCGGTAATCGTACCGGAAATCATAATGGGTAATTCAATACCATCCTCATCAAATACCTGTTTTACCGCAAAAATAGCAGCTTTGGCATTCAGCGTATCAAAAATAGTTTCAATCAGGATAATATCGGCACCACCAGCCACCAGACCGCGGACGGATTCCACATAAGCTTCCGACAGTTCAACAAAAGAAATATTACGGAAACTCGGGTCGTTAACATCCGGTGAAATAGAACAGGTACGATTGGTTGGCCCCAGTACGCCGGCCACATAACGCGGCTTTTCATCTGTACTCAATGCATCAGCGGCTTGCCGGGCAAGACGACTGGCGGCAACATTCATTTCATAACTGATGTCTTCCATTGCATAATCAGCCATCGCAACACGGGTCGCATTAAAGGTATTAGTTTCAATAATATCCGCACCAGCTTCCAGATACCGGGTGTGAATTTCACGAATAATATCAGGCTGAGTAATTGCCAGCAGGTCATTATTTCCTTTCAGATCGGATGGCCAGTCTGCAAAACGCTGGCCACGGTAATCGACCTCTTCGAGTTTATGACGCTGAATCATGGTGCCCATTGCGCCATCCAGAATAAGGATGCGCTGGGTAAGGGCCGCATACAAATGCTGAATACGCTTTGCCCGCATGACAACATCAATTTTCTCAGGATTATTATTCAGTGGATCACTGCTTATCATCATTCAGCTCGCTACTTGCCTGGGGACAGGGTTTGGGTAAAAGATCTGGGTAAAAGACCAATTAAAGGTATAATTGGATAAACGCATAATTGTACCAGTTTCAACTGCCCAATGCGTATTACA
>CAYXNL010000001.1:0-20786 GCA_964466455.1 uncultured Thiotrichaceae bacterium | reverse complement strand
TATAATTGGATAAACGCATAATTGTACCAGTTTCAACTGCCCAATGCGTATTACAGATTATGCCGTATATAGCGCTATATTTCGGTTATTATTTCTCTATGAATGTACAACGTCTGCAACTGTATCGCACAACTGAACATGACTGTGGGTACCTGTCCGGTCAGCTTGCCAGCAATCTGGTTCCCGACCCGTCAGTACCCATGAATATGACGTTATACAGCCAGTTAATCCAGTATGGCTACCGTCGCAGCGGGTCACAGACCTACTGCCCCTACTGTCATAATTGCCATGCCTGTATTGCCTGTCGCATATCGGTGGCTCATTTTAAGACAAATCGTAATCAGCGCCGTTGCCTGAAATACAATCAGGATTTACGCCATCAGATCGTCGAGGCCCGTTATACTGAGGAGTATTTTTTACTGTATCAAAAATACCTGAACGCCCGCCATGCCAACGGCAACATGGCGACCCCGAACCAGTCGGATTTTACCCATTTTTTATACAGTGACTGGAGTGATACCATTTTTCTTGAGGTACGGAAAAACCGGCAGCTACTGGCCGTTGCCGTGTGCGATATCACCACGACCGGTCTGTCGGCTGTTTATACTTTCTTTGATCCGCAGCAGGCAAGGCGCAGCCTCGGCAGCTATTGTATTTTAAAACAAATCAAACTCAGCAGAACCCGGTCACTGGATTACCTGTATATGGGCTACTGGATAAAAAACTGTCATAAAATGCAGTACAAGACCAATTTCAAGCCAATAGAATTTTATCTACACAACGACTGGCAGCAAGAGCCGGCATAAGTTATTGCTAACAATACAACCCTCAGCGGGCTATTTCTTAGCACCCATACATTGTGGTGAATCCGGCGCCCCGCCTCTGGCAAACCATTCTTCCATTGTCATGGTATGTAGCGCCAGCGCATGAATACCCTCGTGCAACGCTTCCTCCAGTACTTTATTGACCAGACGATGACGGGCAATGAGTGGTAGATTCTTAAAATCATTACTGACAATAAATACTTTAAAATGTGACTCGGAGTTGGCAGGAACATTGTGCAGATGGCTTTCATTCACCACCTCAAGATGTTCCGGTGTAAGAGCATGTTGCAATTTTTCTGTGATTTGAGATTTCATAGTCATAGGTACGATACTACTAAGGGGAACGGTAATTAGACGACATTCAGGATAAAAACAAAAGATTGTGTACCGTCAGTGCCTCACCAGGACGGCGTCGCAGACGACCGAAAAACCGGTTTAAACGATGCTCTCGGGGCAGAAAATTAAAGCAACATCGTTCCCGACAGTCCAGTTTTTTACAGGCATGATTAAGATGACGGTTATGAGTATCAATATTAATACCACGACGAATAGCATCAATAGTACGCTTTCGATTATCCGAAGCCAGTTCGGCACAGGCAAGGTTAAGAAAGACATTACCATTGACTACTTCATTTCCCGCTGCATCGCGACATAATAACAAACCTTCAGGATCATCCGTTAAAACCTGAGCCAGGCCAAGATAGGAAGTAACGAGGTTATAACGCTCATCCTGCTCATTCAGCGTTTTCAGCGTTTTTGCAAAAGCCCGTTCGGCAGCAAAATAGTCCTGCGATTTCATTGCATTTAACGCATTACCGTAACTTTCCTGATCCATAAAATACCTCTGTTAATTGCTTGTGCCTTATAGACACCAGGTTCATAAATACCGGGGAGCCTCTGATATGGATTTTAATCTCTTTCGGGTTAATTCTCGACAGCTTGCTGCCGGGTAGTTTATTAATGTAACCGCAAACCGGTTAATGTTACACTTCTGTCAATTTACCTGTTCCAATATTAAAAAATCACAACCATAGTCTGTCAATAAGTGCATCATAGCCTTAACGGGCAGAAGGCACAAATCAACCGGACTTTGCAGAAATGGCCTGGATACAAATTTCAATACGTACCGATAAAATCTCTATCGAAGTTACTGAAAATTGCCTGTTTGCTCAGGGGGCACAGACAGTAACCTTATGTGACGGTGCAGACCAGCCAATTCTGGAACCGGAACCCGGACAGACACCGGTATGGGATCAGGCCGTTGTAACCGGTTTATTTTCTGCCAATATCGATATCGCTGCTACAGAAATCACTATTCGGCAATGCCTGCAGAACGCCACCTGTTTTGAGATAAAACATGAACAGCTTGAAGATCGTAACTGGACTCGCGCCTGGATGGATAATTATCAGCCAATGCAATTTGGCAAACGGCTATGGGTCTGCCCCTGGCACATTGAGCCACCGGATAAACAGGCCGTCAACCTGCGTCTCGATCCCGGTCTGGCCTTCGGTACGGGCACCCACCCCACCACCACCTTATGCCTGCGCTGGCTTGATACGAATATAAACAGCCAGCAAACCCTGCTCGATTTCGGTTGCGGTTCTGGTATTCTTGCGATTGCAGCCAGGTTATTAGGTGTCGCCAACGTTGACGGGGTAGATATTGATCCGCAGGCAATACAGGCAAGCCAGAGCAATGCACACAATAACGAGGTTGAGGCCGGCATACAACTGTTTCTCACCAAAGCATACAATCAGCACCATGCAACCACCCAATATGATATTGTTATGGCTAATATTCTCAGTGGACCACTAACACAACTGGCACCGCAACTGGCTGGTCATTGCAGGCAGCATGGTGACATTGTGTTATCAGGTATTTTAAGAGAGCAGGCAGAGACCATCTGGCGGGTCTACCATGATTATTTCATTATGGATACACCAACACTGGAAAAAGACTGGGTCTTACTGCACGGAATTCGCCGATAACTTCTGATACAGTACACGCAAACAAACTACTCCACAGCAAGCCGTGGAGGAATCAACCCCCTGGAGATTAAAAAAACACAGAAGATAGTGTAAAGTCGCACGATGCAAACTCACTCCATGCAAAAAGCTTCTATGCAGACACGGTGTCCACATTGCCATACTTTGTTTCATCTTACCCATGAACAGCTACATATGGCCGAGGGACTGGTTCGCTGTGGCGTTTGCAGGGAAGTATATAATGCGCTGGATACATTGCCAGCATCCGGTGGCGGATCGCTAACTGCAGGCGAGCACGATATACCTGCTGCCTCAAACCCACCGGCTCAGTCTGATGCCACCACCGTCGAACCACAACAGGCTCAAACACCGGAAGCAGATGATGCCTTCGATCTATTTCAGCCGGAACCGGAGACGGAAGAAACACTCTCATTTAACAGCGTTATTCCGGATGAAATCCGTCGCCATGCAACGCAGCAAAGCTCAACTCTAAGCAGCCTGCTGTGGAGTCTGGCAATTTTATTCCTGGCTTTCACTCTGGTCGCTGAATACGTCTGGTTTAACCGTAACAAATTGATCCAGCTACCCCAGGCCAAACCCTGGGTAAAACGCATCTGCGAACTGACAAACTGCGAACTGGCCGCACTGCGTGATCCATCACAGATCAAACTACTCAGCAGAAAGGTATATACTCATCCGAACCAGAAACATGCCCTGATGATTAGCGTCACCATGGTGAATCATGCCAGCTTTGCTCAACCCTATCCCGACATGCTAATCAAATTTTCTGATATACGCGGCCACATTGTCGCCAGCAGACGTTTTCAGCCAGAACAATACCTGCACCGCTCCAGATCGCAACTGCCCTTACTCAAACCCGATATACCCGTTAGCTTTACTATGGACGTTGAAGATCCCGGTAAAAACGCCATGACCTATGAATTTGATTTCCTCTAAAATATGAAAATAGGCAGCCACCAGTTTGATACGCCACTTATCCTCGCACCAATGGCCGGGGTAACAGATCGTCCGTTCCGCAGCCTGTGCCGCAAGCTGGGTGCAGACCTCTGTATTTCAGAAATGGTCATTTCACAAAAACACCTGCGTCAGTCGCGTAAAACCCGGCTGCGCATGGATCATCTTGGTGAAACCGGCCCATGTTGTGTACAGATAGCCGGTACCGAACCAGTACAGATGGCCGAAACAGCACAATTTAATGCTGCTCACGGTGCTGACATCATTGATATTAATATGGGCTGTCCGGCAAAAAAAGTCTGTAAAGTGATGGCCGGTTCCGCCTTAATGAAAGATGAATTGCGTGTTAGCGCCATTCTTGAAGCCGTTGTCGGCGCTGTTGACATACCTGTCACTCTGAAAATCCGTACCGGCTGGGATCCCGGCAACCGCAATGCCTTGCGCATTGCAAAAATTGCTGAAAACAGCGGTATTGCTGCACTGACTATTCATGGACGCACACGACACTGCGCTTTTCATGGAGAAGCGGAATATGACACCATTGCTGAAGTAAAAAAAGTCATTTCTATCCCGGTTATTGCAAATGGCGATATTGACTCCCCACACAAAGCCAGACAGGTGCTTGATTATACCGGTGCAGACGCATTGATGATCGGTCGCGCCGCACAGGGAAATCCATGGATTTTCCGGGAAATTGGTTATTTTCTACAGCATAAGCGTCATCTCCCTCCACCCGGAAATAAAGAAATAACTATGGTGTTGCTAGAACATCTTAAAAGCCTGTATAAATTTTATGGTGAAACAGCCGGTGTACGCATTGCCCGCAAACACATCAAGTGGTATTGTAGCCGTCAGCCTGATACAAATAATTTCAGCACCTCTAACTTTAGTAAAATAATAAATACCGTAGCGGATGCGGATCAGCAAAAGAAACTGGTGAGTAAATTTTTTACCACCAGC
This sequence comes from uncultured Thiotrichaceae bacterium, assembly GCA_964466455.1. Taxonomy (GTDB): domain Bacteria; phylum Pseudomonadota; class Gammaproteobacteria; order SZUA-229; family SZUA-229; genus S010-25. The sequence goes on along the minus strand of CAYXNL010000001.1, from coordinate 16,041 downwards.
CGTTTTTCAGAACTGGATTTGGAACAAATCCGGAACTGAATATACAAGTTCTGATCAGAACCGGATAATAAAAAAATAGTATGAGCGCACAAAATATTTACGATCTTAGCAATCACCTTATCGAGCAGGATAGCGAGAAAATTTCACAACTAAGTCGGGCTGTAAAACATTCAATCCGGCGCTATCTGTACGAACTGGAAGGCACACAACCTACCAATATGTACGAGCTGGTATTAAAACAGATTGAACAACCCCTGTTTGAAGCTATTTTAGAACACACCAAGGGGAATCAGTCGAAAGCCGCTGAATTTCTCGGCTTAAATCGTGGTACCCTGCGTAAAAAATTACGCAGCTACGATCTACATAAATAAGATCGGTACAAATAAGACTGGCACACCAGGTCTTTCACATTGGCCCGGTTAACTACCTCGCAGACAGCCGCACTCTGAAATAATCATTCATCTGGCCAGGGTTGTTTTTCAATCTCCACGCAATCAGCTATAATTTCCACCTTTTAGCAATCCCATCAAAGGCATTATCATGACAGACTCCCAGCAACGCCCCGTCCGGCGTGCACTTATCAGTGTATCTGATAAAACCGGCATTGTAGAATTTGCCAGAACTCTGCATCAACAGGGAATTGAAATTCTTTCTACCGGCGGCACCGCGAAAACACTGATCGATAATTTAATTCCAGTACTGGAAGTTTCCAGACACACCGGATTTCCGGAAATTATGGATGGTCGAGTCAAAACCCTGCATCCTAAAATTCATGGCGGTATTCTTGGTCGCCGCGGCATTGATGACGCCGTTATGAAAGACAACGATATCGCACCGATTGATTTAGTTGTGGTGAATCTGTATCCATTTGAAGCCACCGTTGCAAAAGAAGATTGCAGTTTTGCTGAGGCGATAGAAAATATTGATATTGGCGGCCCCGCAATGGTTCGCGCCACCGCAAAGAACCATGCTTTTGTTGGTATTGTGATCGATCCCGATGACTATACGCGGGTACTGGAAGACATGGCAAACAATAACGGCTGTCTGACAGATAACACCCGCTTTACGCTGGCAGTGAAGGCTTTTGAACATACCGCTGCCTATGACGGCATGATCGCCAATTATCTGGGACGACTGCATAGCAATGGCAGCAAAGATACTTTTTCTAACACGATCAACCTGCAGTTTTATAAAACTCAGGAAATGCGCTATGGGGAAAACCCTCATCAGGACGCCGCCTTTTACACAGAAAAAAATCCGGCACAAGCCAGTATTGCCACCGCCAGACAGATTCAGGGCAAGGAGCTTTCCTACAATAATATTGGCGATAGCGATGCAGCACTCGAATGCGTAAAACAGTTTAACGAACCGGCCTGCGTAATTGTAAAACATGCCAACCCCTGTGGTGTTGCCGTGCGTGATTCCATTGGACAGGCTTACGATGCGGCCTACAGCACCGATCCGGAATCGGCTTTCGGCGGTATTGTTGCTTTTAATCGTGAACTGGATGCAAAAACCGCTAAAGCGATTGTTGAAAGACAGTTTGTTGAAGTGATTATCGCACCGTCAATTCAATCTGAGGCCATCAACATTATTGCCGAAAAGAAAAATGTACGATTGCTTGAATGCGGACAATGGGGCGATAGCATGCCACGACTGGATTTCAAACGCGTCAATGGCGGGCTACTGGTACAGAACGCTGATCTATTACTCTACAATGAATTAAAAATTGTTAGCGCACGCCAGCCTGACAAAAAAGAAATGAACGACCTGCTGTTTAGCTGGAAGATTGCAAAATTTGTTAAATCCAATGCCATTGTTTATGGCAGAAATAATATGACTATAGGTGTTGGTGCCGGTCAGATGAGTCGCATTAACAGTGCCCGCATTGCCGGAATTAAAGCAGAGCATGCAAAACTTGATGTGCCCGGTTCAGTGATGGCATCCGATGCCTTTTTTCCGTTCAGGGATGGTATTGATGCCGCCCATGAAGCAGGTATAACCGCTGTGATCCAGCCCGGTGGTTCGATGCGTGATGAAGAAGTTATCGCAGCAGCAAATGAACATAAAATGGCAATGATATTTACCGGAATGCGCCATTTCAGGCATTAAAACACACCACCAGGAGCCTGTCCGAGAATAGGAGTCGTAGCGAGGGGAAGTGGATTTGGTCATATTCCATTTCCGCAGTAGGCACCCTGTTCTCAGACAGGCTCCCAGGAACTTTTTTTCTGCAATTGTGTTATAAAGATCCTCATGGAAGAGAAAAGACTAGAACAAAATCGTCAGTTACGGGAACAACTGAACAGATTACTCCGGGAAGCACGACGTAACGAACAGACACAATCGTTATTTGATAGCTTTACTTTCTCTATTGTCGCCGCACAGGGACCGCAGGAACTATTTAAACTGATTCTGGAACAGCAGAAAGAATTTCGTATTGATGAAATTCGTCTCTGCCTGATTGACCGGTTTCATGAGGTAGAACGTTTGTTAACAGAAAGTTATCAGCACCACTACTCCGGTCTGAGTTTTATCGACACGGAAACCAGTAAACTGCTGATCGCCGATATCCCCGATCGCCCCCTGCTTGGCAGTCGTTTTCTTGCAAAATATGACTGGCTTATCAATATTGAAGAGGCAACAAAATTTCATTCCGCCGCCCTGCTTCCCTTAAAACGCGGGAGGGAGATTATTGGCATCCAGTTATTACTAAGCCATGATCCAGAACGTTATGTATATGGTGATGGAACCGTATTTTTGCATAAACTTTCGGCAATGATTGCTATTTCTATTGAGAACTGCATTAACCGCCAACGCATTCTGGAACTGGGTTACCACGACGGTCTGACAAATGCTTACAATCGGCGTTATTTTGATGAGTGCCTGCCCGATGAAATCAAACGTTGCATCAGAAACAAAACTGACCTGGTTTGCCTGTTTATTGATGTAGATTACTTTAAACGGGTAAATGATACTCATGGCCATCAGGTTGGTGATATGGTGTTAACCAGACTGGTAGCTTTGATGCGTGACCAGGTTCGATCCAGTGATATTGTTTCACGCTATGGAGGTGAAGAATTTGCCATCATCCTGCCAGATACCGGTATTCAGATAGCCCATGATATCGCTGAACGTATCCGCGAAAAGGTAGAGCAACAGAAATTGATTATTAATGACGACACCCTGAGTATAACTATATCAATTGGCATGGCATCACTTAGTCAACTTAAATACCAGAATACTGCTCAAATGACAGAACGCACAGACAAACTTGGTCAATTATTATTAGAAAAAGCAGACGAAGCATTATACCTGGCAAAAAATACTGGCAGAAATCGGGTCGTGATTAAACGAATGGCGAGTTACTAAGGAGAACCGGCTATCTTTTTCTTCGGTAGTGGTTTTATAGTAAAATCAAACTTCTGCGTTACTTTAAAACGTTTTGTTAAACGCCAGTTATCGCGGTTGATTTTATTTACTCCATTGTAGGTAATTTCATTATTGCTAATTTCAAAGTACCAGTAACCATTGGTTAATGGTTTAGATAATATACCAAAATATTGACCGGATACTGGATTAGTAATGCCTCGTCGCAAAATAACGTGATGATCTTTTTTAGCCCGTGTTGCATGTTTAATATGTAGCTGTATCGTTGCGGGATATACATCCAGTAGACCTTTAGTAAAGGTTACTTCCATCGCACGTGTTGCATTATCATATTTTAAATCGGCGGCAATATTGAAATGTGTGGCAGCATCATCCCGTTCAATGACCTGATTAATTGCCAGTCCCTCTTTATAATAATCATCAACCACCAGTCCATCGTTAGTATCCACCGCCAGCCACAGCAGTATCACACCCATGACAACGGCTGAAAGAGGAATGGCTATCAGCATCCATACTAACGGAAAACGATACCACGGTTTAGTTTGATTAATGGCCATGCTATACATAAGTGTTCTCTTCAGAAAGTTTGTTATTGTTCTTTGTTATCGTTCTTTGTTATCGTTCAATGGGTCCAAGAAATCGTGCTTTTTCTGTTACTGTTAGTTTCTCGGGCTCATCCATTGCTGACAATTTAAATTCCAGTTTAGTACTACGGATTTTAATATCATCTTCATTAACCTGTACTCGAACAGGAAACTGTAAAACCTTACCACTATCAACATGAATTGTATTAACATCTTTTTTCAGAATCGGGTGATTCGGCCCGGTCACTGATAATTGATAATTATGCGGCTTATTATCCATATTTAGTATTTTTAATATATAAACATTTTCGATTAAACCATCATTGGTTTCGCGATATAAGGTGTTACGATCACGTATAACATCCAGCGCTATCGGTTTGCGTTGCAGTATCGAATAAAAGGTTCCCAGGGTAATAGCAAGAAGAATAATCGCATATATAATCACACGTGGGCGTAGGATGTGTGTAATTTTTCCATTCAGAGTATTTTCTGTGGTGTAACGAACCAGCCCTCGTTCATACCCCATCTTATCCATCACATCATCGCAGGCATCGATACATGCTGCACAGCCAATACACTGATATTGCAAACCATCACGAATATCAATACCCGTCGGACAAACCTGTACGCAGATTGTACAGTCAATACAATCGCCCAGCCCCATCTGTTTTTTATCCGCAACTTTTTTACGTGCGCCTTTTGGCAAGCCGCGTGATTCATCAAATGAAATAATCATTGTATCCCTGTCGATCATTGCACTTTGAAAACGCGCATAAGGACACATATACATACACACCTGTTCCCTCAGCCAACCTGCATTACCATAGGTTGCAAAACCATAGAAAAATATCCAGAAGGTCTGCCACGGGCCGGTATTCAGCGTTAGAAATTCTACTACGAGTTTATGGATAGGTGAAAAATAACCGACAAACGTCAGACCGGTATACAACGAAAATACAATCCAGATAAAATGCTTTGTTATCTTAAGGCGAAATTTATGAAAAGACGAAGCACTATTATCTAGCTTCATCTGTTTTTGCCTGCCACCCTCGACCTTACGCTCTATCCATAAAAAGGCTTCGGTCCAGACAGTCTGCGGACAACTATAACCACACCAGACACGACCGGCAAGTGCGGTAACAAAAAACAGTCCCAGCGCAGCAATAATTAATAACAGAGTTAGATAAAAGAAATCCTGCGGCCAGAAAATTACATTAAAAATATAAAACTTTCGATCAGGCAGGTCAAAAAGCACCGCCTGCCGCCCACCCCATTGCAGCCATGGAAAAATGTAATACACGCCTAGTAAAGATAAAACACCAAATAAACGTAATCTGGTAAACAGACCATGTACTTCACGTGGGTAAACTTTCTGGTGTTTTTCATACAGCGACTGCTCAACATCTTCGACGACCACAGCGCTATTTTTTTTACTCATATCAGAACATTACCCAATACTGCTGTTCTTACGCACACGTAGGTGCGTTATAAATAGACCGAGTATACACCTAATGCGTTTTGTGTGACAGACTGTAAATATACGCCGCCAGAATATGTACTTTTGCTTTACCAAGAAAATCTTTATGTGCCGGCATTTTACCGCTACGTCCTTTTGCAATGGTTTTCTCAATAGTGTGTGCTGAGCCACCAAACAACCAGATATTATCAGTCAGGTTAGGTGCTCCGATACCCGGAATGTTGTTCAAATAACTACCTTTACCATTACTACCGTGGCAACCCACACAGAACATATCAAATTTCACTTTCCCTTTGGCAGCAAGTTTTTCATCCACTTTCCGCCCTGAAAGACTCATAACATAGTTTGCTACCTCTACAACACCTTTCATACCGCCCAATGGACCTTCCCATGCTGGCATCGTGCCCTGACGACCATACATAATTGTAGTTTGAATTGTTTTCGGTTCGCCACCATACAACCAGTCATTATCGCGCAGGTTAGGGAAACCCCGCGCACCACGCGCATCTGACCCGTGACATGCCGCACAATAGGTAACAAACAGGCGCTCACCCATTTTATTTGCCTTTTTGTCTTTGGCAAGAGTGACTATGTTCTCTTTGAGGTACTTATCAAACAATGGACCATATTTAGCATTCGCCGTGGCAACTTCAGCCTTATACTCACCCAGTTCCGTCCACTTTAACAACCCCTTGTATGAACCCATACCGGGGTACAGTATAAGATAGCCGATAGCAAAAAATATGGACAGGTAGAACATAACCAGCCACCAACGGGGTAGCGGGTTATTCAGTTCTTCCAGATCCTCATCCCAGACATGACCGGTCGGTTCACCCACTTTACCGACTGTTTTTGAATTGCTGCGCAGTATAAATAACAACCAGACGATACCACCGCCTGCTATCGCCATGATATACCAACTCCAATATTGACTGGTAAAGTCAGACATAATGATTCCTCATAACCTAAATTAAATATTTATTACATGCCCGGAAAACACTGCTCAACAAATCATGAAGAGTGTTTACTGCTTTTTTTCTCGGATGGTTGATCACTTTTGTCTTCATCCATCGCCATGCGCGCCGCTTCATCAAAATCCTCTTTACGCCGACCACTCCATGCCCAGATGACAATGCCAATAAAAATGACAAAAGCGATCACGGTCCAGATAGATTCTATAAGTACAGAATTATTCATCAGCAATTATCTCGTCATTTTGACATGTGTACCCAATGACTGCAGATAGGCAATGACGGCATCAATTTCCTTCTTACCCTTAAGCTCAGCGGGTGCATTTTTAATTTGCTCATCTGTATAGGGTGTACCAAGAAATCTCAATGCACGCATTTTGGCCTGAATGTCGCTACCATCCAGATTATTTGTCAATAACCATGGAAAATCCGGCATAATAGATTCAGGAACCACATCACGCGGATCATTCAAATGTACACGGTGCCATGCGTCAGAATAACGACCGCCAATGCGCGCAAGATCAGGACCGGTACGTTTAGAACCCCATAAAAAAGGTCTGTCGTAAACGAACTCACCAGCCACTGAGTAATGTCCGTAACGTTCAGTTTCGGCGCGGAAAGGTCGAATCATTTGTGAATGGCAACCGACACAGCCTTCACGAATATAAATATCGCGACCTTCAAGCTGTAATGGCGTATAAGGTTTCAGACCCTCAACGGGTGTCGTCGTTGAATTCTGAAAAAACAGAGGAACAATTTCTGCCAGTCCGCCCCATAAAACAACAACCAGTGAAAACACGATCAATAACCCAACTTTGGTTTCTGTTTTCGCCTGTAGTGTAGTCATATATTTATCTCCCGTATAATTCAATTATGGTGATCAATGACTAATGAGCCATAGCCAGTTCTGGAATGGGCGCATCATCCACTGCTTTCCCTGCGGCAATGGTCTTAAATACGTTATAAGCCATTATAAACATGCCTGACAGGTACAGTATTCCACCACTAAGTCGTACAATATAAAACGGGTGTGTTGCCTGAACAGCCTCAACAAAGCTGTATGTCAGCGTACCATCGCTGTTTGTTGCTCGCCACATCAAACCTTCCATAACACCTGAAATCCACATTGAAGTTATATACAGTACGATACCAACCGTTGCTATCCAGAAATGGGTTTCAATCAGTTTTTTACTGTATATTTTGGTACCAAATAGTTTTGGAATCAGATAATACATTGACCCAATGGTAATCATTCCCACCCAGCCTAACGTACCTGAATGCACGTGACCAATTGTCCAGTCGGTATAATGTGATAGCGCGTTTACCGTTTTAATCGCCATCATCGGCCCTTCAAAGGTCGCCATGCCGTAGAAAGAAATAGATACAATCAAAAATTTAAGAATCGGATCATCCCGCAATTTCTCCCACGCACCCGACAGGGTCATGATACCGTTAATCATACCGCCCCACGATGGGGCAAGCAGAATGATAGAAAATGCCGTGCCTAACGATTGCGTCCAGTCAGGCAATGCGGTGTAAAGTAAATGGTGCGGACCGGCCCAAATATAGGTGAAGGCCAATGCCCAGAAGTGAACAACCGAAAGTCGATATGAATAAACGGGACGTTCCGCCTGCTTGGGGACAAAGTAATACATCATACCGAGGAAACCGGCAGTCAGAAAAAAGCCCACCGCATTATGCCCATACCACCATTCCACCATTGCATCCTGAACACCTGCGTAAACGGAATAGGACTTGGTTAAACTAACCGGAATTTCTGCACTATTCACCACATGCAGGAGTGCCACGGTAATAATAAATGCGCCGAAAAACCAGTTTGCAACATAAATATGCTTTACCCGACGTTTAGCTATTGTGCCAAAGAAAACAACGGCATATGACAACCAGACAATGGTAATTAATATATCAATTGGCCATTCCAGTTCAGCATATTCTTTTGATGTGGTGTACCCCATTGGCAACGTGATCACCGCCAGCAGCATGATTAGCATCCAGCCCCAGAAAGTAAACTCTGCCAACGCTGGTGCAAACAGGCGGGCACGACTGGTTCGCTGCACCACATAATACGAGGTTGCAAACAATGCACAGCCGCCAAAACCAAAAATAGCAGCATTTGTATGCAGAGGCCGCAAACGCCCATAAGTGAGCCAGGGAGTATTAAAATTCATTACCGGCCAGGCTAATTGTGATGCAATTAGCACACCCACCATCATAGCGACTATGCCCAGCACAATAGTCATAATGGCAAACTTTCGAACAACGCGGTAGTTATAGACCTCGTCAGCATTTATCATCGTTTGGTCACTCATCGTAAATTTTCCGTGTTAACAAAATAGTTTTGGTTATAGTCTTAGTTTATGTATAAAAATTTATGGCTAGTTTATTGATATATAGTGATGATATCAATCCATCATCCTCACTTTTTTGTTAAATTTTGTTACATGTACGCCATTTTTCACTGTATTCTGAATTTTTCGGTACTTTACCTGGCATTTCTTGCCAGTTTTTTCACTTTCAGCTCTTAATATTAAATGGATACCAATGTAATCGCAGATAGCTCCCGGAAAAAAATTCATAAACTTGTAAAATAATTACACCCACCGTCAAACACGTAAGGCCATTTAACAAATAAACAGAAACTACAGTAAAAATCAATAGCCTGGCCATAAAATTCCTTTATTGATCTCGGCAAATTATTGCCGCTTTATGCCCAAACCAGGTATTTATACGCTAAAATACAGCACCTTATTTCGCTACTTACCGGAAACTTTTATGAATAAAAAAAGTCATTAAACTGCAATTATGTAGAAATGTACAAAAAAGCACCGGATATTTACATGATATAGGTCAAAGCAAACTGCCAGTAAACCTGACATAATGTCATTGCTATTTACACAGAGACAAATATTGATTACGATTGCCAACGAGAAAGTTAATACAAAAAAACCGAGATCACGTGCAGCGTAATCAATATACAAATAACTTTTTTTATAAATATTGATCCATATCATTACCCTCTGGCTCACTAGCCAGTAATCTTTGTAACCCTGTTTAACAGCGGTAAGACAGCTGTTGCTATTTACTATGAATAAGGTAGAGCCATAACATGAGCAGTAAGATCCTGTTTAATAAAGAACTTATCCAGCGTTATGACTATGCCGGACCACGATACACCTCCTACCCGACTGCGAAACAGTTCGACACCAGCTATAACGATGTTGACTATAAAGGGTGGGTAACTGAAAGTAACGAAGATCCAATTCCCTCTACCCTGTCCCTGTATTTACACATCCCCTTTTGTGACACTATCTGTTATTACTGTGGCTGCAGTAAAATTGTTACCCGAGATCGCAGTAAAGCCATCCCCTATATCAAGCTACTCAAAAAAGAAATTAATATGCAGGGGCAGTTATTTGCTGATGATCGAAAAGTGATTCAAATCCATTGGGGCGGTGGCACACCAACTTTTCTCAGTGATGATGAAATTGCTGAAATTACAAATAGCATCTATAAAAACTTCCATATTCAGACGGACGGGGGGGAATTTAGTATTGAAGTTGATCCTCGCACTGTAGATGAGAAGCGAATTAAACACCTGCATGAACTCGGCTTTAACCGTATCAGTTTCGGTGTACAGGATTTTGATAAAAAGGTGCAGCGGGCGGTCAACCGTATTCATACCACAGAACAGATTATGCAGTCGATTAACGCTGCACGCGACCACCATTTTGAATCCATTAATATTGATTTAATGTACGGCCTGCCTGAGCAGACACCAGAAAGTTTTGAACATACTCTGGACGAGGCCATCGCAGCCAACCCTGACCGTATGGCGGTTTATAACTATGCACATATGCCGCAAATGTTTAAACCACAACGCCGTATTGATGCAAGCGCACTACCCACCCCAGAGCAGAAGCTCGCCATATTGCAGCGTACAATTGAAAAATTACAACAGGCGGGTTACGTCTATATTGGTATGGACCACTTCGCCAAAGCTAGTGATGATCTGGTAAAAGCCCAGCAAAATGGTACGCTGCACCGTAACTTCCAGGGATATTCCACTCACTCTAATTGCGATATCATCGCTATGGGTATTACCGCTATCAGTCGTGTTGGAGACAATTACTGTCAGAATGTCCGCACAACAGATGAATACGAAAAGCGACTCAATGACAACCACCTTACTGTGTTTCGTGGTATCGAACTGGAATCTGATGATGTCCTGCGTCGGGAAATTATTAATCAGCTTATGTGCCATAACAAACTGGATATTGAAAAAATTGAAAGCAAATGGGGCGTTCAATTTGCAACTTACTTCAAAGAAGCACTACCTAAACTAAAAGAAATGGTTGATGACGGTCTGATCACCATGGACAGCCAGACGATCATCATCACACCCAAAGGTCGTTTGCTGACCCGCTCGGTGTGTATGCAGTTTGATCGTTATCTACATAAAGAGAAAGTACAGCTTGCTTATTCCAGGGTAATTTAAAAATCAGGATAGTTTAAGAGCAGGGAGTTATTTCATTCCCACAACCTTTCCCGCCTCACTGTCTCCAACCAGTCGTTTCAGACCATCTATATCGAGGATACTGATACGGCGGCGGTCAACATTGATTAACCCTTCATCCTGATAATGCGCAAACAGACGACTGACGGTTTCAACGGCCAGCCCGAGGTAGTTAGCTATATCCTGTCTGGCCATACTCAATACAAATTCATACGCCTTCCAGTGTCGCTCTTCCATACGTTTGGAAAAACTGAGCAAAAATGAGGCAAGACGTTCCTCTGCAGTCATCTTACCCAGCATTAACAACATCTTATGCTCTGCTGCAACTTCCTTGCCCATCACCCGTCGCATCTGTTTCTGCAAACCCGGCAGGGTATGGCACAACTCTTCCAGCTTATTTAGTGGAATCACACACACACTGGTGGTCTCCAGTGCAATCGCCGTACAGGAATGATCTCCATTATTAAAGCCATCCAGCCCAATAATGTCGCCGGCCAGATGAAAGCCTACTATCTGCTCATCGCCATTAACACTTTCCATCAGGGTTTTTATACTACCCGAATGAACAGCATAAATGGCCTGTGCTGCCGCTCCATCACGATACAGCACCCCGCTTTTATGTAATGGATTACGCCGGTCTACAATGTTGTCAAGTTCCTTCATGTCCTTTTCTGTCATGCCATGCGGAAAACATAACTCACGTAACTTGCAATTTTCGCAAGATATCTTTAGCTGTTCAAAATTAATGTGTGCAAGCTCGCTCATAATGGATTTTACGTTATATTAAAGAAGGCTAATAAAGAGTTGGCAGGCAATGCATCGTTACCTGCCCCCTTATGTATACTTATATAGAATATAAAAACAGAATACAAGAAAATTTTAAATAATTACAAAATTTTCACTTTAAAAGATTTTAAAGGATATATTACTCTTGTCTGTTTTTTTGCTTATATCAGAAAATGGCCGCATAGATTACCACCTTATTTCATTGTACCCTACCATCTGAATATGTTGTTTTTACCGCAAAACCATGAGATAACCTACTATTACAAAGCTGATCATTATATGATAAGCCTTTTTATTGTGTGCATTGTAATCAAAAACCTGTTCACCACGACTTTATTCAAAGTTTCATCAGGGTACCGAGAATCCATTGACTGAAAATTGTTTCCATTGCGGACTGCCCGTTCCTGCAGGCAGTAAAATTTTTATCGAATACCAGGGACAACCACAACAAATGTGCTGTCATGGTTGTGAGGCCGTGGCAAATGCAATTATCAGTAATGGCATGGATAACTTTTATCGCTTTCGTACTTCCTCACCGGAGAAACCAGAACCTTTATTACCCGAATTCCTGCAACAGCTCAAAGCCTACGATAACCCGGAAGTACAAAAACATTTTGTCACGGATAAAATTGACCCGCAAAACGACCGGGACATTCGTGACGTTGCACTGATCCTTGAAGGTATTGTCTGTGCAGCCTGTATCTGGCTGAATGAAAAACAGTTACAGTCACTTAACGGTGTCTTGAATGTAAGCATTAATTACAGCAACCATCGCGCCCGGATACGTTGGGATAATGAGCGCATCAGCCTGAGTGAAATTCTGGAATCCATCAGCCGTATTGGCTACCTTGCCCACCCGTTTGACCCCGACAGGCAACAGAAACAGCTTGAAACAGAGCGTAAACGCCAGCTTCAGCGCATTGGACTGGCCGGTGTACTCGGTATGCAGATAATGATTTTTGCCGTTGCCATGTACGCTGGGGGCTGGTGGGGTATGAATAATGGTTTTAAACAGAGTTTCCGCTGGATTAGCCTGTTGCTCACGATTCCCGTACTACTATTTACCTCCAATGTTTTTTTTAAAGCAGCCTGGCGAGATTTACGTAATCACCATGTTGGCATGGATACACCGGTTTCATTAGGCATTGCCATTGCCTTTATCGCCAGTGGCTATCACACTATTATCGGCACTGGTGCTGTCTATTTCGATTCTGTCGTTATGTTTACCTTTTTTCTGCTAACCGCACGTTATTTTGAACTTACCGCACGCAAACGGACTGCTGAGGCAACGGAATCTCTGCTCAATTTACGCCCGTCAATTGCCACCCGTCTGATTCATACCGACAATAACGAAAGCACTGAGCAACAGGAATCGGTTGCCGTTTCCGAACTCAATATCGGTGACCGCCTGCTGGTTCGACCAGGTGAACACATTCCCACCGATGGTGTCATTATCCAGGGAACATCAGGTATTAACGAGGCACTGTTAACTGGCGAAAGCATGCCAGTTACCAAATCAGCAGGCGACACCGCAATTGGTGGTAGTACCAACACAGAAAGCCCGCTAATTATCGAAGTAATCAAACTCGGTGGTGATACGGTTCTTTCTTCTATACAACGGCTACTGGAACAGGCACAAAATGACAAACCCAAAATCGCCCGTATCGCTGATCACGTAGCAAGCTGGTTTGTCGGTATCATTCTAATGCTGGCAACTTTTGTCGGAATTTTCTGGTATTTTTATCAACCCGATGCATGGGTAGCGATAACCGTTGCCACACTGGTTGTCACCTGTCCCTGTGCATTATCACTGGCCACACCCGCCGCCATTACCGCTGCCAGCGGACAACTGGCACGCATTGGTTTACTGCCGAAAAAAACACATGCCCTGGAAACTCTGGCCAAAGTTACTGATTTTGTCTTTGATAAAACAGGAACATTAACCGAAGGTAAACTACAGCTTAAGGATATTCATCCTGTTGGCAAACTAACCCGGGCAGACTATTTACAAATTGCGGCCTCACTGGAATCGGCATCAGAGCACCCCATTGCACGCTGTCTTGTCAACGCCAGCTCAACGCCTTCATTTGCTGTAACCCATCAGCAGAATACCCCTGGTGGTGGCGTGAATGGCTATATCAATAAGCATCACTGGTTCCTGGGAAATGCCGATTTTATTCTGCAACACTGTCAGGAAATCGAAAGTTCTGTTCTTAAACGATATAAAGAAAAATCCAGCACTACTATTTTCCTCACTGCCAGTACCCCAACACAAACCAGACTTCATTGCATTTTCCTGCTTAATGATAACCTCAGAGCAGAAGCTGCTACATTGATCAGCCAGCTACAAAAAGCGGGAAAACAGATTCATATAATGAGTGGTGACGACTCTGGCACCACAACGAGTATTGCCAATACCCTGGGCATTCGTCATATCCACGCAAATATGCGACCACAGGATAAGCTACAACAATTACAAATCCTTCAGCAGCAGGGAAAAATTGTTGCCATGACCGGTGACGGGATTAACGATGCGCCAGTGCTGGCAGCCGCTGATCTCTCCATTGCAATGGGGAAAGGCTCACAACTCGCTGTAGCAACAGCAGATATGGTTTTACTAAGCAATCATGTCTTACATATTTTTAGCGGTTACCGTATTGCCAGAAAATGCATGAACATTATCCGCCAGAATCTAATCTGGGCAATTGTTTATAATGCCTTAGCCATACCGGCTGCCGCCATGGGCTATGTTGCTCCCTGGCTGGCCGCTATTGGGATGTCACTTAGCTCCCTGCTGGTAGTATTAAACGCTCTGCGCCTAACCCGCATGCACTGCTCCACCAGCGATTTACGCCTGAGCAAACACAACCGCACTAAAACGGATACCTCATTATGAATATTATCTATCTACTACTTCCCGTTGCTTTAATTATTGTTGCCATTATTATCTGGCTCTTTATATGGTCAGTAAAATCGGATCAGTTCGATGACCTTGAAGGCCCTGCCTATCAAATCCTGATGGATGAAGAGACCAGACCGGATCAATCCACTGAAAAACCGTCAGAGCCCTCTTCCTCTGAGGAAGATAAGGAAACTTTGAATAAGTCATGAATCAATATCTTGTGAAACTACTGTCCCGTTAACTTTCACAGCAATGCCATTTGATTAATATCAGGCAGCTGGTCGGGCACAGGGTCTCCTCTGAGTAATACCATCATATCGCGTTTTTTAAATACTATACTTAAAGTCCTGAATGTTTTTTCGGTGCTCACTAATAATACTGTTTTCATCAAATGAGTTGATTGGAACACCTGGATGGCATATTGTGCCAGTGCGGCTTTTTCATCGCCACTTCCCAGCGTAGCCGATGTACCTATACAAACAAGTTGCTCCCTGGGCACATCCAACCGTGCTTTCAGACGGCGTAACAAACAGACCAGGTCTGTACCTTGCGCGCCATCAAATGTATGTAATTCATCCACCACCAGATAGCGCAAAGTCTCTGTGCCATTGTGCTGCCATAGTGGCCGATCCTTTGGCCGCATCAATAAATAGTCGAGCATCTTGTAGTTAGTCAGTAGAATATCCGGTGGATTATTTCGTAAGGTATCTTTATCGGTAATGACATGATGTTCACTCATGACTTTATTTGGCGACTGCTCTCCCTCACCAACGAATAAACCGACACGAACTTTGTCCTTTAGCGCATCAGCACCGTAAATTGTTTCAGCAAAACGCTTGGCCTGATCTGTGGCCAGCGCATTCATCGGGTAAATAATAATGGTCTTAATGCCCGGACCGGGATTACGCTGACAGTGATCTAGTAACGGGTAAAGGAAACACTCGGTTTTACCAGAGCCTGTGCCAATTGCAATAATAGTCGAATGAGCCTGCTGATCGGAACGTAAGCGTTCAAATGCCTGTTGCTGATGGAGATAAGGCGGGAATGTCGTCTTAATATCAGGAAAAAAATCAGTGCCTGCCGTACCCTGCTCGAAAGCATGCAATCAAACGGCTCATGAATGCGCGCATACTCTGTTCTCTTTCGTAAAACACCCTACACTTTCTCTGGAAACAAGCCCGGCATCCAGCGTGATGCCAGTCTGGCCGGAAAGGCAAGGCACAGGGGGGCGCGGGTGCTTGTTGATATGACAACTCCACACTCACTCAATGCAGCAACGATGCGTCGCGCCTGTCGGTCGCCAGTACCAAGAAGGCCGGCGACTTCGCCGCGCGGCAGTTCACCCTTGTAGAGAATGGCTTCGAGCACTGCACCGGCTTTTTGTGGCAGCACGCCGA